>JAITQV010000050.1 GCA_031288765.1 Planctomycetaceae bacterium | reverse complement strand
AAAGAGGTGAAATATTTGGCGGTACCGAAACGTCTGAGTGATTTAAGCGATGTTGTCATGGCATCGTATCAATGTTTTCGTGCGGGAATTGAAGGCACGATTTCATGCTTAAAACGCGTTTATCGTCTCTCTCGATGTTGTTTTCGGGGATTTAAGGGATTTTGCCGGGGGGTAGGCAGTGCGATATTCTGTCACAATCTTGTTCTCATGGCGGCAGAACCTAAGAAGGTTAAAGCAAAATAACCGAAACAACGAAAATTTGCTACAAAAATCACTACACTGCGATAAAGGTATGCTTTCAGCGTACCAAAAATCTCTAAAAAACTGTTTTTTGACAAAAATTACAAATATCTGCTCGTGTTCGCAATAAATATTAACGTAATAAAAAATAAATCTTCCGTTTTTCACCTCTTTTTCAACAGGAACTAATTAGTAACCGTTCAAAGTATAATTGTCTATTTTTATTAACCACAGAATACACGGAACACACGGAAAAAATAATCCGCAGATTTTCACAGATATAGATTTTCAGTAATATTTCAGCGGAATTTGCCCAAACGTATGGTAATCGTTTCCGCCAACCTTATTTTCAACCTGATTTTTCCGAACAAAACAACCTTAGTAGCCCAAAGTCCCAAACCAATCAACCTTATTACCTTATTAAAATAATGTATTTATTCAGTGATTTGCCCCGACAATAGGGCTTTCAACCCTATTGTCATGTAATTGAATAGATACTTGATTTTTAAACTATTTCTATTTTTTGCGTACAAACCTTTTATAAAAACAGGCAATTACAATGGGATTTCTTACAAAGAGTTAGACTTGAATAACACGGATACGTTCATCGATTTTTTCTTTGAGAGTTCGTTCGATTAAGAATTTCAGTGTTTGGCTCGCTCCGGCACAACCGGCACAAGCTCCGCGAAGCTCGATATAGACGGTCGTTTCCTTAATGTCAATCAATTCCAAATCGCCGCCGTCTTTTTGTACCATCGGTCGAAGATACTCATCAAGTAATTTTTCAATCTTCTTGGCAAATTGAAACGGCGAAAGTTTTGGAGAATCAAGAGATTCCGCCGGAGTTTTTGGGGTTAGCGGAACCGCAGAAAGATTGCCGGAAATAATCGGTAACGTTAATGTATTTACCGATTTCTTTTCTGTTCCCCAAACTTCATCGAGCAAGTCTTGCAAACCGCCGGGCGCATGATGGCACGTCATACACGCACCGCCCGCTTTAACCGCTCCGGTAATTTCCGCAATCGAATGAAGATTTAACTCTTTGATTTTCCGTTTAAGATACGGTTCGGTTAAAGTGAAACATTTGCAAACAACACGTCCTTCTTCCTGTTCTTCCGCATGAATATCAATTCCGAGCGTGTTGAGATTGACGCCGCGTTTTTGCGCCCAATTAAAGACCGCAGCCTGTAACGCTTCGGCTCCCATAACCGAACAATGAATTTTTTGTTCCGGTAAACCGTCAAGAAAATCAACAATATCCTGATTCGTAATTGCCAAAGCGTTTACCGGCGTCAGATGTCCGGCTTCGATCATGCAGCACAACGCTTCCGAAGCGGCGATTGCCGAAGTACAGCCGAAGGTCAAATATTTTGCTTCGGTAATTTCGTCCCGAAGCGGATCAACAGGATCACGCCGTACCCGAAACGTAAAACGCAACGCATCACCGCATGCAATCGAACCATGTTCCCCCAAACCGTCCGGATCGGGAATTTCACCGAGATGAGTTCCCGGTTTTCCGTGAACGGCATCAGTAAAAAGTTGCATTGTTTTATCGCTGTATTCCCAAGCCATAATGTTACGGATTGTGCGGAGGTTTATTGAAATGGAAAATTATTCATTGTTTTGTTTTTGTTTTTCTTTTTGTGCGGCGACATAAAGCATTCGCAATTCGTGAAGAATATTTACCAAAGTTTTTGTTTCTTCTTCGGTTTGATTTCCTTTTGTTTTTTCGTCCAGCAAGGCGATAGTTTCAATCAGGTGTTTTCCTTGATGCAACAAAATCTTTTGTGATCCGTCAATCGGATTAGGAAAGATACCGAGAGAAATCATAGCTTGTGTTGCCAAACCGGAAACAAGACCGATCAATGTCGGATTGGGAAGCGGTACATCCTTAGGAATATCCGAAGGCGGTGTTTGGGGTTCCTGATTTTTTTCGGCGTTTGAATTTTGGTCTTCTGTCATAATTCGATTTTTAGGTTTGATTTTTACCAACGGGAACAAAAAGTTTTCTATTTATCTTAATTATCTGTCCTTTACTAAAAAAAACAAGGGGGAATTTCGAGGAACTTCCCCTAATTATACTCACAAATGCCATAAAGTAGTCATATCTATTCAGTGATTTATTTTCAGTGTTCACTCTGAATCTTAACCCCGCAAGGGGTGTCATGTGCATAACCGTAGGCGGAGCGAAACGAAACCTACGGATCATGCCTCCCCAAAAATATAAGCCCTGCAAGGGCGAGATTATGGTTGTGTTGGTGATAATCTCGCCCCGTGCGGGGCTTTTGTGATATTGGGGGGTCTGATCCGGCGGTTTCGCTGCGCTTCACCGCCGGTTATGCACATTTCGCCCTTTGGGCTTAGGATAAAAAAACTTTCCTCTCAATAGCTGCCTTTATTTACTAGAAATTAAAGACCGCTTTGCGGCAATTTTGAGTATAACATACGTATGTTTACAGCATACATACGTATGTTTAAGACAAACATACGTATGTTTACGGCATACATACGTATGTTTATGACAAACATACGTATGTTTACGGCATTAGGGGTTATTTTTTGGGCAAAAGAGCATAAAATAGTTGTTAATTGTTGTCCTTAAACGGGATAAGGGCACAGATTTATGGCAAAAGGGCGGATTTTGACCGCCAATTCGCAGGAAAAATGACGGCAAGAGATTATCTCGGTCTTGTGAACAGCGGTTTTGACAACTTTCTCAACGGACTTATTCACTGCACTTTCCAAAAAATTAACAAAGTCAAAATGCGTAATTTAAGATATTCTAAAAAAATCCCTATTTTTTGCGGCTTCTGCCTTTTGAGCAAAGATGTATTTAAATCAGCGGTAATTCTGAAAAATACTTAAAATAGACTTTTTCGCTAACTTACCAATATTGTATCTATTCAGTCCGCTATCACGAAACTAGGGCTTTCAGCCCTATTTTCGAATAAATAACTGAATAGATACAATGATTCTTTAACCGTGAAAACCACAAAAAAACAATCGGCTTAATAATTACAAAATACGACGTTTTTGCCATATTTTCAATGTGTGAGCAGGTAAGGGAAAAGGTCTATTAGAGGTTCTCAGTTAATAAATCAACAGACTCCATTTTCCCAATTTGATAGTTTCACCGGCTTTCACTTCTTTTTGATACAGTGTAACAATTGCGTCGGGAATCCGTTCAAAAAGCAATGTTTCCGGTTGGGCAACTTTTTCGAATCCGAGTTTTAGAAGTGTTTCCGCAACACTATCCGAATTACGATCTTTGAGCGGGGTAAGAACATAAATTATTCCGTTTTCCCGACAAACCGCCTCCACAGATTCAATGTTACTCCGAACAAATTTTTTACCGTTGAGTTCTTTCGGACATTGAATTACCGTGTAATTTCTGTTCTTAAAAATTGTTTCACCTTGTTTGAAAATTCCCTGTTCAGCTCCGTTTTTGAGTTCCAATTTCGGCGAAATTCCTAATCGGATTGGTTTACCGTCGGCGTGATTTTTCGGAGAAGAAGAAGATAAATCGATTTCCGTATTGGGATTGTACAATTCGGTATCCGGTTGACCGTCGAAGAAATTTTCCCCAATCACACGCCCCAGCAAATAAAATTTCTGGTCGTTGTACCATAACACTGTTTTGCCGTCCAACAATGTTGTACTGGTATAAAAGGAGTTACCGCTTTTTCGTTCAATAAATTTTTTGGGACCGTCAAACCAAACCGGTTGTTCGGCATCTTTTTGGTAACGACCGGCAAAAAGATACAACGGTCCGCGATTCTGCCAAGGATTGGGATTCCATTTATCGTACCGGTTATGCGCCATCAGAAAATACAAACCGCCGGCGGCTTCATTTCCTTTCCAATCGTAAATCGGGCAAGGCGACATTGGATGCGGAATCGGATCACCGCCGTCTTTCATCAACAACGGTTTCGGAGCCGCCCAAGTTTCGCCGTCATCACTGCTGACCGACCACAAGGGACTGCCGGTTCCGCTTCGCATAACAACAAAAAGCCGACCGTCGGGAAGTTTAACAATTGCCGGTTCTTCGCAATGAACACCGGAGTGTAACACTTTATCGTCAGTCATCACCCAACGAACCGCCAGATTTTTGATTGACGGGTTTTGATCAACATTGTCGAAATGGATAAATTCCGTAACTGTACGGTATTTTGAATGAAAATTCGGATGAACATAACGGCTCACACCGACAAGATAATTACCGTTTTTACCGACACGGGTTGGTTTTTGCCAGACCACCCATTCCGGCGGAATTGACGGATCCGAACCGTCGTTTGAAGTACGCGGCATGGCAATTTCTTCCGGTGCCGTCCATGTTTCGCCGTCATCATCGCTGTAAATTCCCATCATAATTCCGGTGTGTTGCCGGTTTGTGGAAACTTTACCGGGAACGAATTGGTTGTACAAAATATAAATTCGTCCTGATTTACTGACCAACGGAAACGCCCAACTGGCAATCGTTCCCTTGTTTGCGATTCCTTCGGCAACTGTTTTATTTCCGGCGAGAACACGCGGTTTTTCCCATGTTTTACCTTTATTGTTACTTTGGGAAAAGGCAACATGTTGGTCGAGAGCTCCTTCGACGGATGCCTGACACCAGACAGCGAAGAGTTTACCATTTGGTTTGTCGAAGACTTGAAAATGGTCATTGTACATATCGCCGAGTTTTTCCGGTTCGACTTCCGGTACGAAAACGACGTAATCCGGTTTCGAAAATTGGAGATCGGTTTGAAAGTTTGGTTTTTGTTTCTGCCGTGACTCCGTAACATTTTTAATACGCCCTTCGTATTCTTTAACCCAAACATTAACATCGGGATTCTGTTGAGCCGAAACGGTAAACGGAAAAAACAGGAACGCTAACAAAGTTAAAACAAAAATTTTCTTCATTGTAAATACTCCTAATAATGGTAACAATGTTAAAGCAAACAAAAAACATAAATATAAACAACAACAGAATGTTACTATAACTGTTGTTCATTTACGGATACTCAACGGTAATATTATAAGGTAGCTTCATACCTTTGACAACCTCACAACTCAAACCGGAAGTTTGTGGTGACATAAATTTAGAGTGAATTAATGGTGTTACAATCGGATCACCCCAACCTTCGGGATTATCTTTCGGTGGCGGAGTTTTTTCAATATTTTGTGCTCCGGAAATATACACCTGATAAGAACCGGCTGGAAGTCCGTTACCTTCTTTTTCAATTCCCAAACGAAATGAACCGTCGCTTTGTAAATTACCTGTTGCTACGATAATCTCGTTCTGAAAACAAACTGTTCCTGTTTGAAGCGGTTGACCATCTGGAAATACAACCTTTCCAAAAACCGAAATGTTTTCCTTACAACCAGTGAAAAAAATCAAACCGGTCAAACAGAACGATAGAAATAATAAATATTTACTCATGTTATCCTTTTTTGTTAAACGAATAAAAATAATAAACTAAACTATCAAAACGTATGACAACTCATTACCCTGCAAAGTGAGGATAACGGAAATCATACGATATTGATATTACGGAATAGAAACAGAAACACTATCATCAACAGCGGCTAACGCAAAAAGTGTTTCGGGAGAAATTACTATTGTTATCGGACGAACAGCGCCGTCTCCCAAAAGGAATGTACAAATACCGCTATGATGACTTCCGAATCCTCCTTTTCCCCAAACATCACTTGGAATTTTATTAACAAAATAAGGATCATTTGGTGATTTGGCAATGATTCGTGTTGGGTCGTTTCCTGTCCAGTCAAGATGAATAAGTCTGGCTACATTCCAAGGACGGTTAATATCCGCGTAATGATAACTACCGTCCCAATAACGTTGACTCAGTGGTGCTTCGGTTCCGGTTACTAACGCATGGGTCGGAATGAATTTTTCTCCGTAAATGAGTTGATTGCTTGTTCCATCTCCCCAACGTGCTATTGTATCACGGATTTCCCAGCTTTTGATTTTCATCAAATCTGCTTTTGTTGCGTCATAATCATCTGAATGGTTAAGGGCTCCCGAACTAATCTGAATCGGTAATCGAAACGGACCACGGAATTTATCAAAAGAATAGCGGGCGAGAGTGGCATTTGATCCGATAATATCGTACACATACCTTGCCCAGCGATATTCTTCATCTTTGGTTACAACTGCAACATAATCACTTAACGGACCACTGCTCGGATGATCGCTTTCGGAAGAAAGTTTGGAGACGTAGGCGGTTCCTCCGCTACGGCGGGACGGACATTTATAGGTCGAAACGGATCCCAATTGTTCCTTTGTTGATTTAGAAATGGAGTTGAACCATACATCAGGAAAGGTTGATAAATCGGGAGTTGTTCCACTGCCGGGAAATGGATTTTGGAAAAACGGAGCCTGTGAAAGAGTGTCGTACAATGCCGTCTGTTCCATATAAGGCAAAATAAGTATATGGATGGACGGTTTCCATGAAGAGATACAAATCGGCGGTAATCCTTGATAGGTATCGTTGAAGTTGTGAACCGCAATACCGACTTGTTTGAGATTGTTGGTACACGACATTCTTCTTGCAGCTTCTCGAGCGGCTTGAATTGCCGGTAATAGTAATGCGATTAACACTCCGATAATCGCAATTACTACCAACAACTCGACCAGCGTAAATCCGTTTCGGTATCCGGTTCGACGAACCTTCGAACGGAAATTACTGCCGGTACACAACAAGGTTAATAGCATAAAAGATGCTATAAGGATTGCCGTTAAAAACGGCATAAGGTTAAATAAACAATCACTCATTTTTTGTAATTGTCTATTTATTAACCACTGAATACACGAAATACACGGAAGTTGTAATAATAATGTTGACGTACAACTTCAATTTTCGTTTATTTATAGGGAATAGGACATAAAATGTTTTTTTGTTATTGTCTTCATTTTGTATCCTCAAAAAATAAACTTGTGATCGTATCAATTTACTAATTTCCGTGTGTTCCGTGTATTCTGTGGTTAAATAAAATAGACAGTTACGTAAAACTTCTTCCTGGTCGCTGGCGTGTTCCACAAGACGTGAAATCGTGCGATAAACGTCCCAAAGTAAATTCGAATCCGTCGGATAATGAATGTTGCTTTCTGTTACGGTCGTATCGCTGCGAATTTTAGCAGGAT
>JAITQV010000044.1 GCA_031288765.1 Planctomycetaceae bacterium | reverse complement strand
GGCGGTGGAGCGAAGCGCAACCGCCGGATCAAAGCCCCCAACACCCCAAAGCCCTGCAAGGGCGAGATTATGGTTGTGTTGATTGATAATCTCGCCCCGTGCGGGGCTTATGTTTTTTTAGGGTCGTGATCCGTAGGTTGCGCTTCGCTCCACCTACGGTTATGCACATCACACCCCTTGCGGGGTTAAGATTCCGGTTGCCGTGCAGAAAAAAAATCTGCCGACTAACGCCGACGCAATCGTTGGGTGAAAGCCCTTCGGCGAACGATTGACTACCTTGTGAATTGTTAATTGTAAGATTGGCGAAACGCCGCCTACCTCGTGATTAGAAATCTTGTATCTATTCAGTGGAATGTTTCCGCTGAATAGATACAAATCATTTTAAATCACGTAAATTATAATTCAGACAATTAAATTCACTTGCGACATTCTCCATTATCCGCTAATAATCTGGTTTACGCAAAATCTCAGTACCGTCCATTGTCTTTTGAAATCTTCAGGATACAATTAGGATTCTTTTATTCGAGAGTGTTTTATCACACGGATATTTTCAGAGTAAACTTTGAATTTCAAATACACTTCAAAATTCTAACAGAAATGAAAACGACAATGAAATTTGCAACACTTGCTGTTCATGCCGGACAACGACCCGATCCTTATACCGGAGCGGTGAATGTCGCGGTTTCGCTGACATCGACATTCCAGATGGATGGTATCGGAAAATTGCGTAACGGGTTTGAATATGCCCGAAGCGACAATCCCAGCCGGCGTGCACTTGAAACTTCCATCGCAACACTCGAAGACGGAAAACATGCTCTTTGTTTTGCTTCCGGGCAGGCGGCGTCAACCGCAATTCTCGACCTGCTCGAACCAAACGACGAAATCGTAACCACCGCCAACATTTACGGCGGCACTTACCGGCTTTTTCACAAAGTTTATAATAAATATGGAATTACCGTGCGGGTTGCCGACGAAACAACACCGGAATCAATTCAAGCCGCTCTTTCGGATAAAACAACTCTCGTTTGGACGGAATCTCCCTCGAATCCTTTGTTGACATTGCTCGATCTTGCCGAAACTGCGGAACGTATTAAGAGTTTCCAAAATAAAAAAGGCGAAAAACCATTGCTCGTAGTCGATAATACCTTTCCAAGTCCGGCATTTCAAAATCCGTTGACATTGGGAGCGGATATTGTTTCACATAGTTGTACCAAATATATCGGCGGACATAGCGATGTCATCGGCGGGGCAATTGTAGTGAATGATGAAACTCTTTGGCAACGGTTAAAATTTTACCAAAATGCAGCCGGTGCGGTTCAAAGTCCGATGGATTGCTATCTTTTACAGCGCGGTCTCCGAACTCTTCCGTTGCGAATGAAAAAACATGAAGAAAATGCTTATTGTGTTGCGGAATTTTTGCGCGGTAATCCTCATGTTGAAGAAGTTTTCTTTCCGGGTTTTGAGGATTTTCCGAATCACCAACTTGTTGCCAAACAGATGAAGGGATTACCCGGAATTGTTTCGTTTAAGATTCGCAACGGGCATTTATCTTTGGTGAATCGTTTTTTTGAAGGGCTTCGTTTGTTTATTCTTGCGGAAAGTCTTGGCGGTGTCGAATCATTATTGTGTCATCCGGCAAGCATGACCCATGCGGCGTTGCCCGAATCCGAACGCCTAAAAATCGGAATCACCGACAGTCTAATCCGTTTGTCGGTAGGAATTGAAGACGCGGACGATTTGATCGAAGACCTCCGCAACGCTTTGAATTGGTGTTTTGAGAATGTTTCAAAATAAATGTAATTGTCTATTTATTAACCACTGAATACACGAAATACTCGGAATTCATAATAGTAATAAATGTTTACGTACAACTTCAAGATTAGTTTATTTATAGAGAACTAGGACATAACAAAAAACCGAATGTTATTTTGTTATTGTATCCATTTTGTGTACTCAAAAAATAAACTTGTGATCTTATCAATTGACTCATTTCCGTGTGTTTCGTGTATTCTGTGGTTAAATAAAATAGACAGTTATAAATAAATTCCAACCGGAAATGAACTGAAAAACCGTAACCGTTTACAAATTTTCGTAAGAGATATAATGAAAAGATTCGTATTAACGGGGTTATTTCTTTTAATTTTCAGCGGTTTTTTATTACCGGTTTGTGCGCAGGTTTCGGAATCGGAGGTGAACCGTGTAGTATCGCGCGGGTTAAACTGGCTGGCGTCAAACCAATCACGGCGCGGTAATTGGGATGCGAACGGTTCTTATCCGTCGGCAATGACCGGAATGGCGGGAATAGCGTTGCTCGCCGAAGGTTCCACCGCAACACAAGGTAAATACGCTTCGAATATTCGTAATGCGGTTGATTTTCTTGTGCGGCGTTCACGGCAAAACGGTTTGATCGGCGACAATACCGATGACCGTTACACTTATGGTCATGGTTTTGGTTTGCTTTTTTTGTCGCAGGTTTTCGGTGAAGAAGAAGACGAAGCGCGGCGGCATGAATTGATTGATGTGATGACGAAGGCGGTTCGGTTTTGCGGTCAGGCGCAAACCAAAGCGGGAGGTTGGGGTTACGTCAGTGCGAAAGACGGTAACGATTTCGACGAAGGTTCTACAACAATCACACAAGTTCAAGCGTTGCGCGGTTGCCGGAATGCCGGAATTCCCGTACCGAAAGAAATTATCGAGAACGCAATCGGATATATTCACCGTTGTTCCATTCAGCAGGGCGAAGGCGGTGTCCAGTACAATATTCACGGCGGCGGCGGTCGTCCTCCCATCAGTGCGGCGGCAATTGCCTGTCTGTTCAACGCCGGAGAATACGACGATAAATTTGTTCCGAATTTGCTGAAATATTGCGACAGAAATCTCGGCAATATTTCAAGCAACAATGATTACGGACATTGGCATTACGCTCATTATTATTTTGCGCAGGTGAAATACCGTCAAGGCGGTAAAAGTTGGATTGAGTATCGTAACAAATTATTTAAGCGAATTATATCGGAGGCGGGCAATGACGGTTCCTGGTCTCAGGGCTATATCGGCAAGGTGTACACAACAGCAATCAACCTGACCATTTTACAACTCGAAAACGGTTCTTTACCGATTTATATGAGATAACAAAAATTTGTTGTGTTTCTGTTTGCCGTTAAAAATTGGGACGTTTCAGAATTTCGGAGAGAATAACCGCGTGGCGTAAACCTTCGGGGCTGGCGATTATGTTGTTTATATCGAGAGCCAAGGTCAATGATTGTTGAAATTCGAACGATGACGGCGGAGTTTCGTAAATTCCGGTCATACTTTCCAGTGTTGGTTTAACAGTTGGAGTGATGGACGGAGTAATAATTTGTGACGAATTGAGGGTTCCGGTTGTTGTTTCAAAGCGTGAACCTTCACCTTGCGGGGCGAGTTCACGGCTTAAAGTTCCGCGTGTTTTTCGTGTGTTTTCCGGGACGTTTTCTGTTACAAGAGGTTGTTTTCGGGAAGTTCTTTTTCGTTCACGGGGTTGTTTTGCCGTTTGGTGAAGCGGAACATTATTTAACGGTTCCTCTAATTCCAGGATTTGGATTGATTTTTGTGATTGTTTTTCTTCCCCGGTTTGTGTGGAACGAGCATCAAAATAGGCTTTAAGAATATTGGCAATTACAATCAACAAAAAAATAATTGCTCCGATAATTTGTTCACCGCCCTGGCTCCAAAGCGGTTCAATAACGTAAATATTCATAATAATAAAATCGGTTATGATAAAAGGAAATGGTCGAAAATCAAAAGGGCAATAACGCAAATTTCGGAAAAACATTGCCGAGTAATTGTCTATTTATTAACCACTGAACACACGAAATACACGGAATATGTAATAGTAATAATGTTTACGTACAACTTCAAGGTTAGTTTATTTACAGAAAATAGGACGCAAAAATGTTTTTTTATTGTATTCATTTTGTATTCTTAAAAAATAAACTTGTGATCTTATCTTACTAATTTCCGTGTGCTCCGGGTATTCTGTGGTTAATAAAAATAGACAGTTACATTGCCTATCTTTTAAATTTTCTACATTATTTATCTTTACGTGAATGGTTATAACGTTAAAATGGACAATTTCCGGAAGTATATTTTGAGGTTTTATTTTCGTGAAGTTTTACTTTCGGAGCGAGAAATTAGTATATCTTAAAAAAAAACACTTTCAAGAGACCACTTCAAGAGACTGCAAGATACAACTGTCTATCGGTCAAACGGAAACCGACTCAACGTTTACGGCGAAACGTTGCCAGCTTTGCGGGATGTTCTAAAAATCCCGATTTTGAATAAAACAATTTAAGAAATTTTCCAATATTTTTTAAATTTCGGTAAAATTCAACTACTCCCCTCTTGTAAGACGATTGTGTTTGTATAAACTTTATGATTATTGAATCTGTGACCATATTTTGTTTTTGCCGTGTTGTTTTTTGGCGTTTTCCTCGGAATTTATTTTTCCGCAGGAAAGGCAAATGTTAAAAGGGGGGCTACGCAAGAATAAGAGCGTTTCTTATACGGCTTTTACTCTTGTTGAGCTTCTTGTGGTTATTGCAATCATCGGCGTATTGATTGCACTTCTCTTGCCAGCCGTGCAAGCTGCCCGCGAAGCGGCACGACGAATGTCGTGTTCTAACAAAATTAAGCAATTGAGTATTGCTTTACACAATTACCACGATGTTAATTTGACATCTTTTCCTGCCGGTAATTTTTTTAATTACAACGGCAATTCTTCAACAGATGGTGCTGTTTGTGGCCCTGGCGGTCTCAGCGGTTTTATCGCCCTTCTGTCATACTGTGAACAAACAGCACTGTATGACAAGATTGTAGCCAACAAGTATTGTTATCGCTGGAATAACAATGATCCTTCAGGCGGAAGTACAGCAGTTACAATTACAGGGACAACAACCGCTATAGATAGCGATAAAACAGATGAACGAAATCCGCCAATCGCATCATTGAATCTTTTACTTTGTCCATCGGATTCAAATACAAAAAGCGGTTCATCAATGCATGGAAGGACAAGTTATCGATTTTGTTATGGTGATTTACCGCATTGGAGTAGTTACTCTTGGAGCGTGACAAGTGGAAGTCCGGTAATAACGGTATATACTTGTACAGATGGTCGCGGTCCTTTTGCCAGTCATAAATGGTACGGATTCAGTCAGATCACTGATGGAACAAGCAATACGATTGTATTTAGTGAACGTGTGTGTTCTTCCGTAATTACAGAAGATTCTGACATTCGTTCAGCCTTCCTTGCCAGCAGGACTATTTCGAGTACCGTCATTACTCCTTTAGCTGCCTCAGTTTACGCCTCCAGTGGTAGAGAATATACGAACGTCTCTTCCACCGTTCATATGGGTGGGAGCGGTTGGCGATGGGGATGCGGCGAAATGGCTTATACAGGTTTTCTTACCATTTTTGCGCCGAATGGAAAATGTATGGGCAGTTCGTCCCCGACGATGAGTACTAATACAACCCGTAGTGCAATCACCGCCTCAAGTAATCATTCCGGAGGTGTTCTTTCCGGATTGGCAGACGGCTCTGTTCGTTTTATTAGTGATACGATTGATAATGGAGGATACAAAGCAGAAGATTCGATTGGCGCTCCGCCCTTAAAAACATCTGGAACGTCAGATTTTGGAATTTGGGGAGCCTATGGTACAAGGAATGGCGGTGAATCAAAGACACTACCCTAAGAGAACTAATATATCAAAAAATATTTTAGTTCTTCTAAAAAGATACTAACAGTTACTGCGAAGTATCATTCACATTCAAAAATGACCCAAAACCTTAAAAAAACCGAAAATTGCAGCCCTACATTGACCAATTTCAGGGCTACATTAACCGATTGCAGCCCTAC
>JAITQV010000738.1 GCA_031288765.1 Planctomycetaceae bacterium | reverse complement strand
CACCCCTGCGGGGTTTAATGGGGAGGGGGTAGCCGATCCGGCGGCTCCACCGCCGGTTATGCACATCACACCCCTAGCGGGGTTAAGATTCCTGTTTCCGTGCGGAAACAAAAATTAGTCGGCTAACACCGGCGCAACCCTTCGGCGAATGTCCAATTTCCTTTGGCGAATGTCCAATTCCACTCGTAGAATGTCCAATTTTTCTTGGCAAACGCTATAAAGGTTTCGTAGCGTTCTACGGAGTCTCCATAGCGTTCTACGGAGTCTCCATAGCGTTCTACGAAGTCTCCATAGCGTTCTACGAAACCTTTGCAACATTCCCCGAAACTTCCCCAGAACCCCCAAACTCCTCCACTATCCCCCCCACAACATCAAACAAAATCGCCGGAAGATCTTGAGAATCCGTCTTGCTTTTGGGGTATATTGACGAATTTTTGGGATTTATCACAGAATTTTTCGCCGTTCTCGCCCTAATCACAAACAGACGCTTTGATAAACATCACACGATACACCTTCGCCCCGTGTAACCGCGTTCGGCGCTCAAAATGTGTTCGGTAATCAAAATCGTCTTCCGCTTCCTTTTCGGAAACCTCAAAAGGACCCAACAATAAAAAGTTTTCCCTCAGAAGCCTCAACGTCGAAAGAAAATATTCCTCCACGTCCGTCCAAAAATGGAATACCCCACCAGGTTGAAGCCGCCGCTCAATCAGCCGGAGTACCTCCAACCGAAGAATACGCCGTTTGCGATGCGCCCGCTTCCACCAAGGATCCGGAAAATAAACGTGAACCGCCGCCAGAATATTGTCGGGAATCCGGTCATGCAAAATATCCGCCGCATCTCCGCACACAATAACAGCATTGCGGTTGCTCCGGTCGTAAAGCCGTGCAGCGGAAAATCGAGCATACTTTTGACCGATTTCAATTCCAATAAAATGCCGCTCCGGGAATTGATCGGCAATCCGGCGGAGAAAAAGACCCTTGCCCGAACCAATTTCAAGCTCCAACGGAGACGAACAACCAAAAATTGCCTCCGAACTCCAAATCGCAGGAAGTTCTTCGGGAGTTTTGAGAACCTGCGAAAGATCAAGGTCTTGGTTAATCGTCTTAACAGCCCGCCGCCCCATAAGATTTGCCCTACTGTTTCTCTTTCGGCTCTTTATTGGCAATAGGAATGCCCTTCACCACACCTTCGCACACAAGACTGCGCCCGACTAATCCGATAAATTCCGCCGTAATCAGAATCTTTTTACTGTGAACCAACTTCACCTGAACAACAAAACGGTCGCCGGGACGAACAATCCCGCGAAAACGAACCGATTCAAGACCGCCAAGACCAATAATGCAACCCTGCATCAAATCGTATTTGTTGACAAAAAAGCTTGTCAGTTGCGCCGCCGATTCGCACATGATCACCCCAGGCATCAAAGGAAATTCCGGCATGTGCCCGCGAACCCAAAAACTTTGATCGGAAGTGTCCAGATAACCAACCGCCGTCTTATCCGCGAAATTCTCGTAAAGAATCCCCGTAAGCTGCTCCATCTCAAACCGCTGCGCATTAAATCGACGTATCTCCTCAATATCCGCAATAGGTCGGTTCTCGTCATAAAGCAAACGATCAACTATCCATTCACGACGTGCCATAACACCTCCGAATAATACCTCGCTTTCACAACAGGCGGGTTACACAAAGATCTTGCAGCAAAACTCACGGCATCCGCCGTATCAAGTCTTCACTTTTTGGCGTTTTGATTTACGAAGTTTGGAATTTGCGGGACGTTTCCCGTGGTTTGCCTTCTTTTTAGCGTGTTGCGGTTTGGACATGTTTCTAATAAACAAATTGGTGTGCAGCCGGAATCAAATTAAACGATTGTCCTATTGTACCCCAAAAACAATCCGTGAAAAGACGGGGGAGATGCCCAAAACCCTTGCTTTAACGCTAAAAAATACTTCCGGCACAATCGTTAATAACGGCAGATTTTATTTCTAAAAATGTTTTAATTTGACATTTTTTTAAAAAACCCGCTAAAATGAGGAAACAATAATAATATTAAACCGCCGGCGTCCGCATTTTTTATAATTATTCAGCGGAATGTTTTTTGTCCTAAGCCCGAAGGGCGAGATATACATAACCGGCAGTTGCGCTGCGCTTCACCGCCGGATCGGAATCTCCCAAGGTAGGCAACTACGGTTATGCACTTCACACCTCTTGCGGGGTTAAGATTCCGTGTTAATACTGAAAACAAAGGACGGAATAAAAACTTTTTATAGCGTGTTTATTGTTTAAATTATTTAATTTGCCAATTTATTGTTTAATCTATCAATTTGTAGTACAATCATTCGACGTAAAATTTATTATTTACGGTCTCAACCTTGCGTAAATTGGTGTCGGCAGTTACGACGCTCCTTTAACCGGATATGAAAAAACACAATCCCCCTTCCGAAAATAAAAAATCAATTCCTCCCGCCAATCTTGTCAAATTTCCAATCTGGCGGAAATTAATTATCATGACGGCGTTACCGATCTGCACTCTTTATTGCATTGTTACCGCCATTCAACTTCATATTAATTTGAAGATTACGGAAAACAATGCGCGCCGGGAATTAACCGTGTCCGTAACACGGTATGCCAAAGAGTGTGAGATCACCTTCGCTGCGGCGTCCAAAGTTGCCCACGGTTTGGCGAACCATATGACGTCAAACTCGCCCGAATCCATCGAACAAATTACCAATTACATCCGGCTGATATTAGAGGAAAATCCCAATGTCGTCGGAAGTACCGTCGCTTTCGAACCGCACACGTTTCCGAAATTACCGCGTGCCACAAAAGAAGGGCGCCTCTCACCGTACCTTTACCGCAAAATAGAATCTGTTAACGGGAAAAGTGTTGAAAAAATTCTTTACAAAGACTTGGCGGTTGAATACGACTACCTTGAATGGGAATGGTACGCCAAACCTGCAAAAACCCTCAAACCGTCTTGGTCGGAACCGTATTTCGACGAAGGCGGCGGCGAAGTTTTTATGTGTACTTACTCGGTTCCGTTTTTTATCGACCAAAAGTTCTCCGGTGTTGCAACAATCGATATTGCTTTGGACGACATCCGTAATATTATTAAAAATATTGCTCTTGACGGTTCGGACAACTGGCTGTGCAGCGCAACGGGCAGAATTATTGTGGCGCCGGAACATCCCGAATGGGAAATGAAAGAAACATTGGAAACTCTGGCAAATAAATATAACGACGAAATCTTGCGGAATGCAGGAAAAGAAATGGTTCGCGGCAACCCGGGAATTTATCTGTTCAAAAGCAATATTTACGGAGAACGAACGTTCGGAACTTATGCCCCATTGGAAACCGCCGGCTGGTCGTTGCTGCAACAAATTCCCGAGTCGAAAATCTTGCAGCCGATTTATCAACAGATGCGGATCAATCTTATTACATTCTTAGGCGGATTAACGCTTATTGCGGTTGCGATTCTGTTGGCATCGCAACAGATTACGCGACCATTGAAACAATTACTTCATCTTGTCCGTGAATTGGCAAACGGAAAATGGGACATCAAAATTACGGAAATTAACAGCCATGATGAAATCGAAGAATTAGCGCAAACATTCTGTGCTATGGCAAAAAACCTGCAAACCAGTATTACCGAATCCGTCCGTGCCGCAACCGCACGGGAAACCGCCGAAGGCGCCAGTCTGGCAAAAAGCCAATTTCTGGCAACCATGAGCCATGAAATGCGGACTCCGCTCAACGGAGTGATCGGTATCTCCGAACTCTTACTCGCAACAAAATTGCAGCCGAAACAGGCGGAATATGCTCAATTGATTAAAGCGTCGGGCGAATCGTTGTTGTTTTTGATCAATGACATTCTTGATTTCTCTAAAATTGAAGCGGGAAAATTTGAGTTAAGCATGTCGGGGTTTAATTTGCATACGATGTTGGAGACGGTGATTGGGATTTTGGCTTCGCGTGCGGAAGAAAAACATTTGGAACTTGTGGTAACATTCAGCCGCGGTGTTCCGAAATATGTTTGCGGCGACGAAGGGCGTTTGCGGCAGATTCTTATCAATTTGGTCGGTAACGCCTTAAAATTTACGGATGAGGGAGGAGTCCGTATTCATGTGATGATGCTTGAGCGCAGCGATCAACAGTACAATATTCAATTTGAAGTTATTGATACGGGGATTGGTATTCCGGTTGAGAAGCAGGATTGTTTGTTCAAATTGTTTTCGCAGGTGGATTCTTCGGCAACCCGTGCGAACAGCGGTACGGGACTTGGTTTAGCCATCAGCAAAAAATTAGTGGAATTGATGAGCGGAAATATTCATGTTCGGAGCAAAGAAAACAACGGGTCAACCTTCATTTTCAATGTTTTGCTGGGTGTGGGAACAAACGCCCAAACGGAAACGGAAACATCATTGCCGGAAATTCTAAAAGAAATAAAAGGGCGTCAAATCCTGATTGTCAGCAACAATAAGTTTCAACGTCCGGTTCTTTGGGAACAATTTGAGTCATGGAATTTTCGACCTCAGCTTGCTTCTTCTGCTCAAGAGGCGTTGGACAAGATCAGGCTGTCGTCAATAACGACCGATTCATTTGCGGTTGTGGTTATTGACACGTATTTGGCGGATATGGAAGGCGTTGATTTAATTCGCGCCATTCAAAACGAAGCGGCGCTGGCGCAAACGCCGATTGTATTTTTAACGGCGTTATCGGATGTATCTTCTTTGCACTGGCAATATCCGAACAACATACAACTGGTTAGTAAACCCGTACAGAGTTCTGCGCTTTTTAATGCGGTTCTTCGTTTATTTTCTACTGATTTTGTTTCGGCGGAGCAGAAGCCGGAAGAAACGACCCATGCGGCGGAAACGGACGAGATGCCGTTGCGGGTATTGGTTGCGGAAGACAACCGTATTAATCAGGTTGTAATTATAGAGATTTTGAGGAATGCGGGGATTGAGAGTGTTTTGGTTTCTGACGGGTTGGAGGCGGTTGAAAGGGTGAAAAGTGATCGGTTTGATGCGGTATTGATGGATTGTCAGATGCCGGTGTTGAATGGTTTTGATGCTACGCGGCAGATTCGGCAATGGGAAATTGAGCAAGGAGTTCAACGATTACCGATTATTGCGTTAACTGCGAATGTAACGGTGGACGATCAGGCGGCATGTCTTGCGGTTGGGATGGATTCTTACTGTTCCAAGCCTGTTGAGCCGAAACGAATTATTGTTCTGTTGCACGAATGGACAAAAAAAAGACGGAAACAGCAATTCGGGAACATATAAGTTAATAGCGGAAAACGGAGCGAAGCACAACCTACGGATCGGAATCTCTCAAGATAGGCAATTGTTCGCCTATTTTACGGTTAACATTCGCAAGATAAGCAACCATTCGCCAAGGTTTTGGCACATGCGCCAAGACCTCCGGCACATGCGCCAAGACCTCCGGCACATGTGCCAAGACCTCCGGCACATGTGCCAAGATTTCCGGCACATGTGCCAAGACCTTCGGCACATGTGCCAAGACCTCCGGCACACGCGCCAAAAATT
>JAITQV010000731.1 GCA_031288765.1 Planctomycetaceae bacterium | reverse complement strand
CGGCTAGCGCCGACGCAACAAAATAAAAAAACCAACAAGGCGTAATCATTATAAAACGACAACAACAGGATTGTTGGGGATTGCGCCCTTTCAGGGCTTGAGTTTATTGGAATATCCTGTTCGTAGGGCGTTGCCCTACGCTAAGATATGAAGGGCTTTCAGCCCTTTTATCGGGACAAATCACCGAATAAAGACGAAAAATCTTGCAACCACACACCCTTCCCTATCCGTATGGGAATGTCGGCAATTTTGTCGGGCGAAACATCTTTCGCCCACACATTATTCGCTATCTATTCCCCATTGTTTACGAAAAACCGGATACCGGAAACCGCAAAAATTCTACCAACTCTTCACCCCCCGCTATTAATTCCTCTGCTTGTTTTATTGTAAGAATCAGGTTACAATGAACACGCGGAAAATTGTTAAGAACAGAACACGTAAACGGAATTGCTCGCCGCAACCTACAAAATAATCCGCCTGCGTTTTCCGTCC
This sequence comes from Planctomycetaceae bacterium, assembly GCA_031288765.1. GTDB lineage: Bacteria > Planctomycetota > Planctomycetia > Pirellulales > Thermoguttaceae > WRKP01. Next base: position 7,578 of record JAITQV010000731.1, on the reverse strand, counting down.
TCCGCCGCCAACTCCCCACCCTCCCATGTTTGTCCGCTATTCCCCGCCCACATACAAATTATCCGCCCAATGAACCAAAAAATCTGCGTTTTTCTCCCAAATTGGATCGGCGACGCCGTAATGGCAACCCCCACAATCCGTATCCTCTACGAATATTTCAATAACTCCGCCGTTTTCACCGCCTTAGGACGCCCCCATATCTTGGAACTCCTCGCCGGAAATCCCTGGTTCCGCCACAATATCCCCCTACAAGTTAAAAACGCCCCGCCCGAATTCTCCCAGTCCAACATCATCCGACAACTTAAACTCGAACAATTCGATACCGCCCTGCTATTGCCCAACTCCATCCGCTCCGCACTTATCGCCTGGTTCGGAAAAATTAAAAAACGAGTCGGCTACGCCTCCTTAGGACGCCGCTGGTTCCTGTCAACCGCCGTCAATATCCCCACATACGAAATCCCCATCACCGATTACTACCTAAATCTCGCCGATACCATCATAGGAAAAAATGCTCCCCAAAATACGCTAAACCGCTACCGGCTCGAACTACACACCACCCCCGAAGAAGAAAAATTAGGCGACGACGTCTGGAATAACCTCGCCCTCCAACCCCCCGAAAAAGTCCTAGTCCTCAATATCGGCGCAGCAAGCAGCATCGCAAAACAATTCCCCCATGACCACGCCGTCGAATTAGCCCGCCTCATCACCGATCAACTCGGCTTCGATGTCCTTCTTAACTGCGGTCCCCACGAAACCCGCTTCGTAAAAGAAATCGTCCAACTCGCCAACCGTGAACGCGTCTTCTCCCTCGCCGAACAACCCCTCAATATCCATACGGGAAAAATCTGCCTCAAACGCGCCCGCCTCACCGTCTCCACCGACAGCGGTCCCCTCCATATCGCCGCCGCCTTCGGAAAACCCACCCTCGTCCTGCTCGGTCCCAGCAGCGAAACTTATATCGCAAACCCCTCCCTTAACCAATTTATCCTCTCTCGACACCTCCCCTGTTCCCCCTGCTACGCGAAAAAAAAAGGAATTTGCCCCAAAAAACATCACCGCTGCATGAGAGAATTAACCCCGCAACTCGTTTTTGAAAGAATCCGCCAAATCATTAATCAATAATGAGTTGCCAAACTCCCGCCGCCCTAGTAAAATAATCCGTTATCGTAAAAATCCTCCGCCAATAACCCCAACTAAAAAACCATCAAAAATTATGCAAAACCTATTTCTCCTGTGGCTCGATGAACGCACCGGATTCCCAACCCTCTACAACAAAATACGGAATTGGACGGTTCCGGCGGGATGTTGCTGCCGTTTTCTGCCGGCGATGATCCTCTTCGCTTTTCTGCTGCAAGCAATTACCGGCGTCTTCCTCTGGGCATACTACAGCCCAAACGCCCAAGCAGCATGGGAAAGCCTGTTCTTTATGCAATTCATTCTGCCGGGAGGTTGGATGATTCGCGGAATACACCATTTCTCCGCCCAATTATTAACCGTCCTTCTGGGATTGTATCTGCTCGGACTCGTGTTCAGCGGTAAATACCGCCCGCCAAAAGAATTTGTCTTCTGGGCGGCGTTTATACTCTTCCTGTTTTCCCTCGCCTCCTCCCTGACCGGCGACCTGCTCAGCTGGACTCTCTCCGGCTTCTCCGCAACACTCGTACGCGTCCGCTTCCTGCAAATGATCCCCTTCATCGGTGAACCGCTCTTCCGTATCGTTTGCGGCGGCACGGAATTCGGAACCCTGACAATCCCCCGATTTCTCGTTCTCCATATTCTGGTTTTCGGCGGCGGCTCCTTCGCCGTAATGATCCTTTGGCGGTTTTTCGATCACCGCGCCGCAACACTCCTTCGACAATCCAAAAACAAAACACCGGAAATAAAATGTAATTGCCCGTGTGTGCCGTTCTGGTCAAGCGAAGTCCTAAAATGTTCGCTCGCATGGCTGCTGGTAACTGCAATCGTCCTAATACTCGTTTACCGCCAGCCAATCCTCCATACAATACGCCCCGATTTGTTCTCCATTCACGAAAATCTGCCGCGCGAAGCATCGCTCGGTGTTCATCTCAGCGCACCGGCTGATCCGGCAGACTTCTATGACGCCGCCAGACCGGAATGGTCTTTCCGCGCACTCTACCACTTTTGTAACCTCAAAATAAAAGGAAAGAACGGCGAAATTGATGTCTTTCCGGGTGAACGGAAATATATCCCGATTTTCGTGGTAACCGGCTGCTTAATGTTCTATGCGGCGCTGATTCCAATAATAGGACGGCTGAAAATCGGACATTGCTTCAACGTGATTATGGTGTTGTTCCTATTCCTCTCGGTGTGCTATCTGACTTACGCATCTTATCACCACGATTATTGCGATCCGGCTATGGAAAGCTTCCGGCAAGATGAAGCAAACGCGGAACAAATTGCCGAACGGGCGGTGGAACTGTGTTTGGCGCCCGACGGTATCCCGCCAACCGGCGCACTCACCTTGCTGCAACGCGATCCCTTGCTCCAAGGTCCCGCGCTTTACACACAACATTGCGCGGTTTGTCATCCGTTCAAGCCGTTGGACGGCGAACAAGAATCGCCCGACTTCAAACCTATTCCGTGCGAAACTCCCAAAGCCCCAAACCTCTATCAGCCGATGCGTAAAAAGTGGATCGAAGGGTTTTTCGATACCAAACGAATCCGAAACGATGATTACTTCGGCAAGACAAAGTTCGCATCGGGAACAATGACCGGTTATGTCCGCGGGGAACTTAAAGAGATTTTGTCGGAAGATGAAGACGAAAACGGGAAACTATTAGACCAACTGGTTGATGTGCTGTACGAAGACGCTCAACGTGAACGGTTGCGGGTGGAAACTCCAAACGGAATTGAGGGATTGACGGAAGAACAACTGGAATTGTTCACGACTTTTAATTGCGGGCAATGCCACAAACTTTACGCGCAAACGGAAAAACCGGTTATTCAGGCTCCGGATTTACGAGGGTATATGTCGCGGGAATGGATGATTGGAATTATCGCGGATCCGGTCTCCACACGGTTTTACGGTCCGGCAATCGGTAAAGATAAAGGAAATGACGAAATGCCGTCGTTCCATCTTTCGCCGGAAGATGCGGTGTTGAGCCGTCAGGAAATGGAAACGCTGGTTGATTGGCTGCGCGGAAAATGGTATCGTTTCCATGCCGCTTCGCCCGAAACAACCCCCGAACCAATACCGCAAATACAACAGCCGTAATATAAATTCAATCCCGTTAATGATTCGGTTGTCCGGTTTTTCCAAAAGATTATTTCATTGCCCGACTAAACAATGTATAATAAATTGATAAAATTAAATTAAGTTTATAAAAACCCGCCGCAGAACTTCCCGACGTTAAAAATTCGGCAGCCCTGAAATTCCGCCAAAAAAATAAAGATTAAAGCACAAGGAATAAAATACGGATGATTGCAAATGATCAAAATGGAGAGTTGCCGGAGTTACGGGAAACAAATTACCCTACTTGGGATAAACCAATAGAAGAACAGTTCGTAACAACTCCCGTAACTCACGATACCTTTTTTGAATTGGTTTTTCAACTCAAAAAAATCGCATGTGCCTTTCTCCTGTTTTTATTGCCGTCAATATTACGAAAACAACTCGATGTTCCAAACTTAAAGGTCTCTGTCCGGCGTTTTAGAGACGAAAACTTTCAGGAAGCACGCGCCGATATGGTTTATGAAATCCCCCTCAAAGAAAATCCCAAAAAACATGTCAAAATTTATGTTATAATAGAACACAAAAGTTATGACGATTCGCACACAATGATACAATTACTGAATTACGAGACGCAAATTATCAATGCGGAAATTGATTACGCAAAAAAGAGGGGAATTTACACGAGAGATTTTAAACTTCCGCCGATAATTTTAGTGATATTTCATCACGGCGAAGGTGTTTATACCGGTTCGGTTGAACTCGCCCATGAATTTGAAAAAATTAAAGGAACAAGAAAATTCACAATCAAACAACAAGGACTTGTTTTCGATTTGTCGTCAAAAAATAAAGAAGAATTACCGCATGATCAAAACGTGCCGGAACTTTATATTGCTCTGCGAATTATGCAGATAATATTGAGTAAAAATATTAATGAAATTTTATGTGAAGAAAATCTATTGGAAGAATTAAAACCTTACATTGAAGAGCCCGAATGTCGTAAATTTGCGCGGCTTCTTACGTATTATATTTTTGACAGTAACCGTCATTTGACGCAAGAAGGCGAAAAACAATTTAACCAACAACTTCAAAAAACATTCAAAGGAGTAAAAATTATGTGGTCTCCATTAGCAGAGCGTTACATGGCACCCGGTATCGAAAAAGGCAGAAAAGAGGGCAGAAAGGAAGGTATCGTAAAAGGCAGAAAGGAAGGTATCGCAAAAGGTAGAAAAGAAGGTAAAAAAGAAGGTGAATTAGAGGGACGAATAGAAGCCATTGTATCTATTTTGGACGTGAAATTTGGTGAAATTTCCGAAACAGCGCGTGGTTCTCTTTGTACCGTTAAAGACCTGAACCGTCTTCAAGACCTTGTCCGGTTTGCCGCAACATGCGATACCTTCGAGGAATTTTACAAAAAATTGAATTAGTTAAACGGATTTGAAATAGTTGATGTACGTAAAATTTATATTTATGTATAGGTGAAGGTATTGAAAGTTGTTATTGGGATAACCGTTTACTGAATTTGTTCATAAGCAGAGACGGTAATGAATTGCATCTTTTATGAACACTTGCCGCGAACGGCTGCGGAAATGATTAGCCGAAATTAAAATAAACGATAATGTTGCATCCGTTATGTGGATACTTGAAATTTATCAATCAAAACAAGGTGAAGGACTTTGGACGGGAAAATACAGTATTTTCGTTCGGACGCTTGGTTGTGCGTTGCGTTGCCGTTACTGTGACACTCCTTATGCTCAACCGGATAGAACGGAAAACGAGGACGAGGAAGATGGAATTGGTGCGAATCTTTCGGCGGAAGAGATTGTTGGTCGAATTCTTTTGTTGGAATTGCCGCATGTGGTGATTACCGGCGGCGAACCGATGCAATCGCCGGAAATTGTCGAATTGACACGGCTTTTGAAGGATTTTGATTATCAGATTACAATTGAGACGTCGGGAATTGCGGATGTTCCTGTTTTATGTGATTTGATGTCGATTAGTCCGAAACTGAGCAATTCCACCCCGAAAACAGAACGAAGTATTGCACATGAACAAAACCGTTTTAAACCGGAAGTTGTCCAAAGTTTGATGTTACGGTACAATTATCAGCTTAAATTTGTTGTGGACATGCCGAGTGATCTTAATGAAATTGAGGAATATTTGAAGCGGTTTCATGGGGTGGTTTCGGAGCGGGTTTTTTTGATGCCGCAGGCGGTTGATATTAAAACGATGACGGAAAAAGCGTCGTGGATTATTCCGTTTTGTGAGCAGCGCGGTTATCGGTATTGTCCCCGAATGCAGATTATTTGGTACGGCAATAAACGCCGGACATGAAAACCCCAAGCATTTAATGTTTCCGTGATGCGGGTTATTTTGTTAAAAATAAAAGCGAAGATAAAGCGGTTGCGGGAAAACCGCTGAGTAGTTACAATTTTTTAATTTACAGTCCGATGTCTTCACTTGATCTTTCCAGCGAACCGGTATTAAGTTCTCAGACGCCAGTATCTGATGTTGAAAATCCAAAGCGGACGGAACGCCGTTTTATTGGTGTCAAATTTAATTGTTGCGGTGTTTACGTGCGAATTTACATTAACCGTGAAGGCAATGCTTATGAGGGATGTTGTCCGAAATGTTTTAAACCGGTTAAAATCAAAATTGGAACCGGCGGTACGAGTCATCGGTTTTTTGAAGCCTATTAAAGGTTTGTTTTATTCGGATATTAATTTCATCGACAAACGATGCACATTGCGATTATTATGGACGGCAATGGACGTTGGGCGAACCGGCAAGGTCTTCCCAGACATGAAGGACACCGTGCCGGTGCGGTGCGGGTGCGTGAGATTACGGAGGAATGTGCGCGGCGCGGTTTTGAACAATTGACGTTGTATTGTTTATCCAGCGAAAATTGGAAGCGTCCTAAACAGGAGTTGGATTTTCTGATGTCGTTGCTTCTGGAATATCTTGTTGGTCAACGAGCCAATCTCATGGAAAACGGGATTCGGCTTTCGGTAATTGGTCGCCGAACCGGTATTTCGGAGGAAATTTTGTATGAAATGGATCGAAGTGTTGAAATGACTGCCGGCAATAAGGGGCTTCGGCTTTGTTTGGCGATTAATTATGGTTCGCGCGGGGAAATTGTTGATGCGGTTAAAAGAATAGTGAAAGAAACAATTCCGTATGAAAAGATAGATGAAGATTGTATTTCGAATCATCTTTATACATTTGGGATGCCGGAGCCGGATCTTTTGATTCGGACGGCGGGCGAGTTGCGTCTTAGCAATTATCTTCTTTGGCAATTGAGTTATGCGGAGATTTGGGTTACGGAGAAATGTTGGCCTGATTTTGATGTTTCGTTATTTTCGCAAGCTCTTGATGATTTTTCAAAACGAAAACGGCGTTTCGGCGGATTGTAATTTGTTATCATTTATTAATTTATTACATTTGCCGGTTATTCTGAAGTATCATATCTATTCGGTTTACTTTGGCTGACTGAGCAAAATATTCCGGTTCAGCAATTGAATTTGCACTTCAAGAGCCTTAATATTTTCTTTCAGATCGGAGACTTCTTTTCGTAACGAATCAACCGTTTGTTTGAGATCCGTCAATTCCTTAGACGGTTTCGGAACCCAAGGCGAATCCGACCACGCTTGATCTTGATCAAAAGATGTTGGTAAAGGATTGGCGGAGTTAAGAGAATTATTGGCGGGATTAGTATTGATAGGATTATTGATAAAGTTACCGGCAGGATTTATTCCCATTCCCGGAACGGGCGGAACGGTTGACGGAAACGGCGTAACTGGCAACACGGTTTCTTTTGGTGTTGTTATTCCCGTTGCAGGAATCTCCCGACGCTGAACCATAAGATTCGGATCAACCGGCGGCAATGTTCCTGACGGTAATATTTCGGGAACAATATTGGGGATTTTCGGCATCAGACCATTGACCGGCAATTCCTCATTCCCAATCACAGGATTATCAATAGGAATTCCTTGTGTTTTGAGTTGGGAATTGATTTCTTTTAATTGGTTTGCTAATTCCGTTTGTTGTTCCTGAAGCGACGCAATAAGTTGTTTGTCATTCGGATCGATAAAACCGAGCGTCCGTTGGGTTTGTTGAAGTTCGAAGGTTAATTGTTGTTTCATTCGAAGCAACACCATTGGATTCATTCGCGGCAACGGCGGCTGAATTGCCGGCGAAAGCGACGGTTTGGATACTGATTCCGGCGATGTTTCCGGTGTGGTTGGAGTTGTTGTTGACGGCGAAACCTCTTGAGCAATTACCAAAACGGTAAATGTTAAACTCAACAGAATAAAAAAACAAAATCGATTGAATACGCTCATTGTTAAAAAAATAAAATTGAATGAAATGGTCTATTTATTAACCACTGA
>JAITQV010000339.1 GCA_031288765.1 Planctomycetaceae bacterium | reverse complement strand
TTATCGCCGATTTAAATGCGCCTTTGCTCAAAAAGTAGAAGCCGCAAAAAATTGAGATTGTTTTAAAATACCTCAAATTTAAGCATATTGACCTTGTTCATTTTTTGGAAAGTACAGTTTTTAACTATTAACTAAATTAAGATTATGTTTACATTTGCAGAGGCTCTTCATCAACGTCTCCTTGTTTTCGACGGTCCGATGGGAACGGAACTTTACCGCCACCACATTTTCACAAACCGTTGTTTCGATGAACTTAATCTGACAGAACCGAATTTGATAGAACAAATTCTAACAGATTACCGCGAAGCAGGCGCAGATGTCTTGACAACAAATACGTTTGGAGCAAACCGGCATACGTTGGAAAAATACGGAATCGCCGACCGGCTCGCCGAAATTAACAAAGCCGGCGCGCAAATCGCCCGCAAAATCGCCATGTCCGGCTCACACGCTCCAGGCGGCGGTTCTTCGGAAAATTCGCTGTTTGTTGCCGGATCAATTGGTCCCATTCCGTCAGGAACCTATTCGGAACCCGAACTCGAAACAATGATTCTGGAACAAGTTGATGCACTTTGGGATTCGGGAAAAGGCGTTGATGTGATTTTGTTCGAAACACAACCGTCCCGCAAAGCAATGGAACGCGCCGCACGGACAATGACCCAACGTCCGAAAATTCCGTTTGTTTTATCGTGTACGGTTGTTTCGGATACGGAATCCGCTTCCGGCGAACCCATTGCTCGGCTTCTTGCCCCAATTCCCGATAATTTCGCTCAACCTATCGCGTTCGGCATGAATTGCGGAGCCGGTCCCGAAGGTCTTTTGCAAGCAGCGGAAGAAGCCGTTAAAATCACGCATTTGCCGTTGATTGTTCAGCCGAATGCCGGAATCCCCAAAGAATTTGAAGGACGCCGGATTTATTACAGTTCACCGGAATATGTTGCGACTTATGCGATGCGGCTTGCGAATCTTGGAGTTGCGGCGATTGGCGGTTGCTGCGGAATGACGCCGGAACATATTCGCGAAATTGCCAAAATGGTTAAACCGCTCGACAAAGGACGGTCGGCAAAAATAATTCTGCACGCAGCCCAGCCGGAAGTAAAAGAACAGCCGGAAACTCCCTTTCAAGACCGTTCGCGGTTATCGTGGAAACTTGCCCGCCGCGATTGGGTTACAACCGTTGAGCTGGTTCCGCCGCGCGGTTACGATTTGACGGAGATTGTCGAAAAAAGCCGGAAACTTTACCGTCATGGAATTGACGCTATTAATATTCCCGACGGTCCCAGAGCCAGTTCACGTATTTCGCCGTTGGTTGTTGCACAACAAATTCTTCGGGAAGCAAATATCGAACCGATTTTGCATTTTTGCTGCCGTGACCGGAATTTGATTGGAATGCAGGCGGATCTTCTTGGTTGTGCGGCATTCGGAATCCGAAACCTTCTTTTCGTAACCGGCGATCCTCCGAAACTCGGCGGCTATCCCGACGCAACCGGAGTTTTCGACACGGATTCTATCGGAATGTCGGCAGTTCAACGGCGTTTGAATCGGGGAATTGATCTTGGCGGTCTGGCTCTTCCGCCGACTCAGGCGGTTATTGGAGTTGGGCTTGACCCGACTTCTCTGGATCGGAAACGCGAATTAGACCGGTTTCGTAAGAAAATTGACGCCGGAGCCGAATTTGCCATTACGCAACCGGTGTTCGACCCGAATGCGCTGCTTTCTTTTTTGGAGGCGATTGGCGATTGCCCGATTCCGGTGATTGCCGGAATCTGGCCCTTGACGAGTTACCGCAACGCCGAGTTTATGCAAAACGAAGTTCCGGGCGTGATTGTTCCCGACGAAACCATGAACCGAATGCAAGCCGTATCAAAATATTCAAAGGAAGATCAATTGGCGGTTGGAGTGGAGATTGCCCGTGAAATGATTGCGGCGGTGCGCGGGCGTGTTTGCGGGGTTCAGGTGAGCGCGCCGTTCGGGCGGACGGAGATCGCTCTGGCTGTGTTGGAATAAACGTTTTGTAAAAGAAGGTTTTTAGAAATTCCCTAAAATTATTTTCTAGTCTGTAAACATTGGACAGTTACTGCAGTTAATTTTTAAAAAAAGTCTGCATAGTAAATAATGAAAATGATAAACAATGTACACTTTTTGACAACACTATTTGTAAGAACAGAAAAATTGTTTGAAGAAGAGGTTTTCACACGATCCGGACTATACAAACCGAGACACATTGCTCTTACCGGTATTGTTACATTGGCTGTTAATGCATTGGTTCTTCCATGGGTATTCGTACTTATTAGCTTGCAGCCAAACATACAAGGACCATTAGGGCAGTTAGTTCCATTACGTGATCCTCAATGGTGGTTTCTAGTTGTTGTGATATTTATGGCATCTCTTATTTGCCTCGCAATGATATTAGACTTTATCAAGATTTTCCACTTGCCTTTATACAAAGAAGAGGTATTCATTACAAACAAATTCATAAAATTACGGGAAAAAAAACTGTTTTTTCATACAAAGAAAATTCTGTTTGTTGATGAAATTGAGAATATTGTCGTACTTAAAGAACCATCGCCTGATAATAAATATGGTTTTATCCTTCCGCATTATAAATACAATAAAATTGATGCCGAATCCAACAACTCAAACGGAGATCAATCGGTACAAGACGAAAAAGAGTATTGTATCGTTGTATGTACGAAGATACCGTATAGGTATATTGTGGTTAAAACTCTCTTTAAGTCAGAACTAAATGAATTGGTTGATTCAATTTCCACAATCCTTCATGACAAACCCATCGTGTACGACTCTTCTTTTTCAAATAATAACTGAATCGGATTTATGGATGGCTTATCGGAACACGAATCGGATTATTTGTGGGACAATTCACCGGCATCGGAAAAAGTCCGAAAATTTCCGCATTGTGCCGGTGTTTATTTGATGAAGGACAATGCCGGATGTGTGATTTACATCGGCAAGGCAAAAGATTTACGCAACCGTGCCGGTTCCTACTTTCGGAAAGCCGCTCTCGAAGACCCGCGAACCGCTCCGCTCATTCCCGAAATCCGCGACATTGATTTCATCGAAACGGAAAGCGAAGTTGATGCTTTGTTGTTGGAAGCCCGTTTGATTAAAGATATTCAGCCGAAATATAACCGTGATTTGAAGGATTCGAAAACGTTTCCTTATCTTCAAATTCGTACACGCGAACCGTTCCCGCGTGTCGAAATAACACGAACCCCCAAAGAACACGGCGTCCGGTTGTTTGGTCCGTTTACCAATTCAAGCGGTTTGCGCGGAGCGGTTTTGGTGTTGCAAAAGATTTTCAAATTCCGGTCATGTACTCTTGATTTGCGGGTAAACGATGAGCGTTGGCGTTGGTTCCGTCCTTGCCTTTTACATTCGATTCATCAATGTTCCGCTCCCTGTAATTTTCGTATTACGGCGGAAGAATACCGGAAGAATATTAATCGTTTGATTCGGTTTCTCGAAGGCAACAAAAAATCTCTGCTGAAAGATCTTCAACACGAAATGCGGGATGCCGCCGAAATACGGCATTACGAGCTTGCGGCGGAACTCCGTGATCAGATTCATTTACTCGAAACACTTGACCGGCGGGGCGAAATTGACACCAACATTCAGCCGGAAGCGTTTATGATTGATCCGCGGCGCGGTGTGCTGGGGCTTAAAAAGATTTTCAAACTGGATAAAATCCCGCGAACAATTGAGGGGATAGATATTGCTCATCTTGGCGGGACGGACATGGTTGCCGGATTAGTCCGGTTTATTGACGGTTTACCGTTCAAGCCCGGCTACCGGCGTTACAAGATTAAAACGGTCATGGGAATTGACGATTTTGCGAGTATGGCGGAGGTGGTTGCGAGGCGGTTTTCCAGTGAAGAGACGGATTTTCCCAATCCTGATCTTTTACTGATTGACGGCGGCAAGGGGCAATTACATTCGGTTCTTACGGCGTTATCACGAACGCCGTTCCAACCGGGGCTGGTTATTTCCTTAGCAAAACGCGAGGAAGAAGTTTTTGTACCGAACCAAGAAGATCCGCTTCGGTTAAGCCGTCATTCTTTTGCGTTACGTCTTCTGCAATATGTTCGTGATGAAGCCCACCGTTTTGCTCAACATTATCATCACATTTTGCGCAAAAACCGGCTCCCGAAAGAATAATTCCGCAATCTTTGTACTATCTCAATGAAATTTTCATTGTTGTTTTGTATCTATTTCAATCAATGAACAGTTAGTAGGATTGATTTATGATTCGGGATTTGGTTTATTACAGGACGCAACCGCCTGCCAAAGCATCCATACTATTACAACCAAACCGCCAACAAATATAATAAGAAACGCCACAAGCGGTGACCATTGGATATTCTCAGGAATTTTCGCCACATCAATATATTGACTCACTCCGGCATTTTGACCCATCTGACGAATAACCCCAAAACCGGCAAGCGTTAAAACATGGAATATTACCGCAAGCGTTATGAATTTACCGGAATGCCGTTTGACCAGCCCGGCAAATAAAAGCGAAACCAAAACCAAATAAGCCGATAAAACCACCCAACCAAAATACGGATACGCAACCGTTATATTTTCGTTGCCGGCTTTCGCTAACAATAACGATTCTACAAATATTGTTGCGGTTGTTGTATTTTCGTTGCCGCCGCTGCTGCCGGTTTTGACCAGCCATTCCGTTCTCGTCAGTAAGATTGCACCGAAAACCGTCAGAAAAATCGCCAATAATATTGTCCAACGACGGTAAGATGTAATTCCGTCCGAAACGGATTCTTCTGTTTTATGTTCCGAATCCTGATCTTTGGCGGAACAATCTTTATTACTCCGCAACAAAAGATGCGAATCCGTTACCGCCCAAACTCCGGCTGTTATCAGACCAAGCCCGAACATTGTCGCAAACCGTATCCAAAGCGCAGGATCGCTCATATTATTGGCAACACCGGTTGTTGCTCCGTAATAATTTGTTCGTTCCATAATACCAGCCCAAAGATCATTGCGAACCATTAACGTCATACCGTTGGAAATCAAAACGCCAATCGTAATAAGACCAATTGACGCAATTATGCCGTAAAAAATTGTCCGGCAATTACATTGCCGGTTGTTTTTACGGCACAAACAACTGTTGCCGCTGTTGTTGTTACGGCTGCTGAACGCGGCAAGATATAACGCATAATACCCGACAATCAGAATCGGAATAACCGCAATCCAATGCCACGCCGTTAAAATGGTTGCGGTATAAAACGATTTGTAATAAGTCGTTTGCAAAAACAACAACGGCACAATACCGAAGTTAATACCAAGAGCCATAATAACCGGAAATTGCCCAAACATACGTTGGGCATAACAGCGCGAATGTCCGCAATTTCGGAGTGCGCAGAAAATCGCAACCGGTAAACCGGCAAACCAAAGTCCCATTGGAATCAAATGCAATACAAAACCAACAACTTTGAAAAATTGAACAAACCAAAACGGAGCCGGTGATCCGTAAAACATTGATGAGAACATAGGAAATTTATTGGATAAAGGTTGGTACATTGGCTTCCGGTATGGACGGCGTGTCTGTTACCGAAAGCGGATTGGGCATAACAACACCTTGAATTTTCAGGAATTCCGGCGCACAAAGATCAATCGGGCGGTAACCGTCAAATGTCGGCATTGTGAACATTTTGGAGGAAAACGGTGTTGCAACATTGAATGAGGGAGTTCCCAAATCAATCGTCATTTTTCCTTCCGCACCCCGGCATTGAACTTCAACATGCCGGGCATACAAAACTCCTGTTCCTTTATCATACCGGTGATCGCCCGAAATTGCCAGTGCCACCAGCTCATTTTGCGGAGAATACATTTCCTGCCGTATCACCCAACCGTTTTGAGCATTGATGACGGTTCGTTTTACGAATTGCCCCGAAGGTGTTTGCCGCCGTGAAAGAATAGCCCAATGACCGTCGTCGGTCAATATTGGACCTTCATGTTGATCTTCCGCTTTAAATTCCACGATACCCAACGCTTCGATAAACCAGTCCGGCTCAATCGGAACCGAAGAACGTACCGGACAAATGGGGAATTGATCATGGCGGCAATACCACATTTCCCCCGGAATACGCCGTACCCAAAGCCAAAAGATTGTATCATTGCTTCCGAAATCGATTTCCTGTCCGCCGAGAGTTGTTGCGGAACCCTGAATCCGAAGCCGTTTCGGACGTTCAAATGTCAGCCGTGATTGAACGGGCCACAAAACGCCCGGAACCAAAATAGAGGCGTTATCGGTGGTCATATTCCGAATTGCCATACTATTCCGGTTAATTGCGGACGTAATTTGTTCCAATGTCGGATGTTGTGTGGTGATAAGCGGCGGAGCCTTGGGGTCTTTCGGGAGAAAAACCTGCCTGAATAACTGACAACCGGAACATAATATCAGCAAAATCAGAATCGGTAAAATTTTTTTCATTATATTATTTTGTCGTTATTGAAAATGCGGCGTGAATTGATAGGAAATTGCTATTCGGTGTGCGGAATCCGTCCAACGAAGAATAAATAATAACGAATAATAATGCAAGAGATATTTTTTCAGGTCTTCTGTTTTATTTTAGCAAGTATTGGTATTTTGTTTTTTAATGCGGAACACGCCGAAATTTTGCGGAATAATGCGAAAGTTATAGTTCTGGGTCTTTTCGCGTACTTTTCCGCGTCTTCCGCGTTAAAAAAACAATCCAAACAAAATAATCAATACAACGCGTTTACCCAAACGCGTGGCGTATTCGCCTGAACGCGTGACATATTCGCCTGAACGCGCGGCGTATTCGCCTGAACGCGTGACGTATTCGCCTGAATGCGCGGCGCATTCGCCTGAACGCGTGGCGCAGTTGCCCCCACGCGTGGCGCGTTTACAAGAACGCGTGGCGCGTTTGCAAGAACGCGTGACGTATTCGCCTGAACGCGCGGCGCGTTTACAAGAACGCGTGGCGCAGATTCTTAACCCCGCAAGAAAAATAGTTCAACGGAACTGTCAAATTGGCAGGGGGACTATTTTTTGAAAGAGTAAAAGTTGTTGATTATATTAGAGTTATAACGATTTGGTTTTTTGGCACAAAACTTGCGATTGTTGTCGAATAAAATTGTATGTACTGCCAGAGCGGAGGAAAAACGAAATATGACCGGATTTGTCTGTTTGCCCGTAATTCTCCGCCCGCTGTTATCTGATCCCTTCAAACAAAGGAGTTACAGAACGTGTCCAAGAAAATGTCATTTGATGACGCCGCCAGACAACCCTTGGCTGTCGGTGTCTCGAAATTAACCCGGGCTGTTAAAAGCACTTTGGGTCCGCGAGGCAGAAACGCGGTACTCGATAAAGGTTGGGGTGCCCCAAAAGTTACTAAGGACGGTGTGACGGTTGCTGAAGAAATCACGCTGAACGACCCTGAAGAAAATATGGGCGCCCAAATTGTTAAAGAAGCAGCCTCGAAAACCAATACCATCGCCGGCGACGGAACTACCACCGCAACCGTTCTCGCCGAAGCGATTTACCTCGAAGGTCTCAAAATGGTTGCTGCCGGAGCCGACCCCATGGCTCTTTCACGCGGAATTGCCAAAGGAGCCGCCGCCGTTTGTGAAGCGGTTTCAAAACTCGCCACTCCCGTCAGCGAAAAAAATAAAAAAGAAATCGAACAAGTCGCCGCTATCGCCGGAAATAACGATTCCGCTATCGGTAAAATTTTAGCCGAAGCATTCGTCAAAGTCGGTAAAGACGGCGTTATCACCGTTGAAGAAGGCAAACATTCCGAAACATACGTTGAAGTTGTCGAAGGAATGCAGTTTGACCGCGGTTTTCTTTCGCCTCACTTCGTAACAAACCCCGACGACCAAACCGTTGAACTCGAAGACGCCCTCGTTTTGGTACACGAAGAAAAAATCTCAAATGCCAAACAACTGATTCCCTTGCTCGAGGCTGTCTCAAAACAGAGTAAACCGCTTCTCATTATCGCCGAAGATATTGAAGGCGAGGCTCTTGCCACTCTTGTTGTCAACAAACTTCGCGGTCTGTTGAATGTTTGTGCGGTGAAGGCTCCCGGTTACGGCGACCGCCGCAAGGCAATGCTGGGCGATATCGCCATTTTAACCGCCGCCACCGCAATTTATAAAGACCTCGGTGTTCAACTGGATGCGGTGAAACTGAGCGATCTCGGACGCTGCAAAAAAATTACGGTAACTTCGGAAAATACCACGATGGTCGGCGGAGCCGGAAAGAAAGCTGAAATCGAAGGGCGTGTTGCGGCAATTAAACGCGAAATCGAAACAACAACCAGTTCCTATGACAAAGAGAAGTTACAGGAACGGCTTGCGAAACTTGCCGGAGGTGTTGCCCAAATTAACGTCGGCGCCGCAACCGAAACCGAACTCAAAGAACGTAAATATCTGTACGAAGACGCCCGCGCCGCAACAAAAGCCGCTCTTGAAGAAGGAATTGTTCCCGGAGGCGGTGTTGCGTTGCTCCGCAGTGAAAAGGCTCTCGAAAAAGTCGAAGCAGCCGGTGACGAAAAGTTCGGTGTCCAAATTATTAAGAAAATTCTCGACGCTCCCGTGCGGAGTATCGCAGAAAATGCCGGAATTGACGGAGCGGTTGTCGTCAACAGGATTCGTCAAATGAAAGGCAAAAACGACGGCTATGACGCTGATAAAAATGTTTACGGCGACTTGTTCGAAGCAGGAATTGTTGATCCGGCAAAAGTTGTTAAAACCGCATTGACCAATGCCGCCAGTGCTGCCGGTTTGCTTTTGACCACTTCTTGTACCATTACCGATATTCCGAAAGAAGAACCCGCCACTCCGCCGCCCGGTGCAGGAATGGATGGAATGGGCGGAATGGGAGGCGGTATGGGCATGGGTGGTATGGGATTCTAAAATATTTAATAACCGAACATTGATGTTTGAAAATTAACAATGTTGTTTATGAAAAAATTGAAACAACCATCGCTGATTTTTACCGTCAATGATCAATTCAACAAACAACCAATATATTTTTTGAAAGGAATTAAGCATGAGTAAAAAAATCAACCTAAAACCTTTGGATGATCGCATTGTCGTTCAACCCGTAGAGGCGGAAGAAAAAACTTCCGGCGGTCTTTATCTGCCGGACACCGCAAAGGAAAAACCGCAACGCGGTACTGTTATCGCGGTTGGACCCGGTAAATTGCTGGATTCCGGCGAACGGGCGGCGTTAAGTGTTGCCATCGGTGACGAAGTCATTTACGGTAAATATTCCGGCAGTGACATCGAAATTGACGGGCAGGAAATCAAAATATTGCGTGAATCCGATGTTCTCGCTAAAGTTGTTAAGTAGTGACGGGTCGATGGTGAATAGCATCAAGCGTTGAAACATAATTTCGTTTGTAACACCGCTTCCTATTCACTGTTGACTGATGTTACCAACTGTTTCCTATTAAATTAACTACAACAATTCACTATTAACAAATATATGGCAAAACAACTTATTTTCAGTGACGATGCCCGAAAGAAAATTCTGGACGGCGTAAATAAATTGGCGGATGCCGTCGCCGTAACAATGGGACCGACAGGACGTAACGTTATTTTGAACAAGTCTTACGGCGGTCCAACGGTTACAAAAGACGGCGTTACCGTTAGTAAAGAAATCGAATTGGAAGACCCGTTTGAAAATATGGGCGCAAAACTTGTTAATGAAGTTGCGTCGAAAACTTCCGATTTGGCGGGAGATGGGACAACAACGGCAACCGTTCTTGCCCGTGCCATCTACAAAGAAGGTCTTAAAAATATTGCTGCCGGTGCGAATCCGACAGCGTTGCGGCGAGGTATCGACAAAGCAGTGGATGTTGCCGTCGAACAACTCACCGCGTTGACAAAAGCAGTTACAACAAAACAGGAAATCGCCAATGTCGGAGCTATCTCCGCCAATAACGATACCGAAATCGGCAACCTCCTCGCCGAAGCAATGGAAGCAGTCGGAAACGACGGCGTCATTACGGTTGAGGAAGGAAAAACCGCCGAAACAACTTACGAAGTTGTTGAAGGAATGCAATTCGATAAAGGTTATATCTCGCCGTATTTTATTAACGATACGTCAAAGATGAATTGTGTTTTGGAAAACGCCCTGATTTTGTTGCACGAAAAAAAGATCAGCAATATCAGAGAATTGATTCCGTTGCTCGAAAAGGTTTCGCAATCAATGAAGCCGTTGTTGATTATTGCGGAAGATGTTGATAACGAAGCGATGACAATGCTTGTTGTCAATAAATTGCGCGGAATTCTCAATGTGGCGGCGGTAAAAGCGCCCGGTTTCGGTGATCGCCGCAAGGCAATGTTACAGGATATTGCCGTGCTGACGGGCGGAGTGGTGATCAGTGAAGACCTCGGAATTAAACTCGAAAATGTTACGCTGGAACAACTCGGTAAAGCGCAACAAATTACCATCGATAAAGATGTAACTGTTATCGTCAAAGGCGGCGGCAAGAAAGATGAACTGAAATCGCGGATTGATTTGTTGAAAAAACAAATCGAAACCACCGAAAGTGATTATGACCGCGAAAAATTTCAGGAACGTCTTGCGAAGTTGAGCGGCGGTGTTGCGGTAATTCAGGTCGGAGCAAGCACCGAAGCCGAAATGAAACAGAAAAAAGCCCGGATTGAAGACGCTCTTCACGCAACACGTGCGGCGGCTCAGGAAGGTGTTTTACCCGGCGGCGGAGTTGCCTTGCTCCGTTGTAAGGAGGCTGTTGAAAAAGTTCGCGGTACGGTAAAAGGCGATGAAAAAGTCGGTGTTGATATTGTGTTGCGCGTTTTGGCAAAACCAATGATTCAGATTGCGGAAAATTGCGGTCTGGACGGTTCGGTTATTGCCGATGAAGTGTCGCAAAAACCGACAAATACGGGTTACGATGCCAACGCCGGTAAATATGTTGACATGTTCAAAGCGGGAATTATTGATCCGCTCAAGGTGGTTCGTACCGCGTTGACCAATGCCGCAAGTATTTCCGGGTTGATGTTGACGACCGAAACGCTTGTTACCGATTACAAAAAAGAAGACAAAAACGATATTTACGGTGCTGTTATTTAGTTTTCTTTTTGGATATCGTGTTTTCAGCCGCACAACATGGAAAAATGTTGTGCGGTATATTTTTCAAATAGTGAGGAAATGATGAAAACGTTACCGTTAGATGAAGCAAAAAATCATTTTTCCAGCGTATTGAAAGAAGTCGAAGCCGGTAATGAAATAGCGATTTCATACGAAAAAACGAAAGAAACAATTGCCGTAATCGTTCCTTACCAAACATGGCAAAAAATAAAAAAACGAGAATTAGGCACATTGAAAGGTAAAGCTAATGTAGAATTTGCTACGGATTTCTCAATAACCGATGAGGAATTATTAAATTCATGAAATATCTTACCGATACACATATATTATTGTGGTCATTTATCGAACCGGAAAATCTGTCTGAAAAGATAAAAAAATACAATGGAAAAGGAAGAAAAAGAAACTAAAGGTAAGATTACCAAAAATGTAGTTAATCCCAAAGTAAATGCGGCTTCCCATGATACATCAGAAATAATACCTCAATTAACGGCATACGAGATTTTTGAAAAATGTATTATAAGAGCTGAAAATTTAATATCTATCCAGACTTTTACCGTAGATGTTGAACGTATTTCAGAACAACATTATTGTGATTGTTACCGTGCTGCAATCGTATTATCAATATCTGCATTAGATGCATATATTCGTAAAATAGTGATTTCTGAAATAGTAAAAATGTTTTTAGATAAAAAACCTTTAAATGAGAACCTTCGTAAATATATTAAAGAATTATTGAATCAAGATAAACTATTAGATGCAGTAAGAGATTATGATATAATAAAGCCAGTAGAAGACGCTATTAAAGAGGATTTTGGAACAAAATCATTTCAAGGAGAGTGGAAAATATCTTATTATTTAGGATTACTCGGACATGAAAATATTTTTTCCAAAGTCGCAGACGAAGCTAATATTAGTGAAAAAATTCTCAGAAAAAATATTGAAATTTTTACAAAACGAAGACATATTATTGCTCATAGTGGAGATTATGACTTAAATCAAAATCCTCATAAAGAAAATGAGATAAAAATAGACGATGTTAAAAAATGTATTGATGTGGTTAAAACATTTGTTCAAAATATCAACAAAATAATAATAAATAAAAAACAATGAATACATATATAATATCATACGATTTAATTAATCCGGGGCAAAATTACGAAAATCTTCTAAAAAAAATACGATCATTTTCCTCTTGGGCAAGACTTGGCGGTTCTGCTTATATTGTGGAAACGGAAGAAACTGCAAGTCAAGTAAGAGATAAATTAACTTCGTTTCTCGACAATAATGATAAATTATTTGTTGGTACGGTACAAGCGCCGGCAGCATGGATAGATTTAGGTGATGAAGTTTCTCAATGGATTAGCAGTCATTTAAGATAATAATACGAAATTAGATGATTCCAATAATGAACTTTTTGAATTGTTGGAAAAAAATAATATAAAAAATTACGACGCAGTATTAAAATATTGAAAAATAAAAGATACGATTTTTGATATTATCATTATGACGGAACATTGGTTCAATGTTTCTTTAAATCGTAAGGTAATAAAATGAGTAAAGCGGCATTTAAGGAATTTATTAAGAAAGGTATTGAGGAGTACACCCATCAGAAAAAATTTGATTGGGTTGGGCGTAAAAATAAATATCTTGATAAAGTCAAACGGTTATACGAACAGGTTCGGTCTTATCTTCAAGAATTTTCGGATACGGTTCAATTGTCGGAAGAAACTATTACAGTAAATGAAAAATATATTGGTGATTATGAGGCAACTATATTGAAAATTGAGATTTTAGGAAAACAGGCATCACTTGTTCCTGTTGGAACTAATATTGTCGGAACTCCCGGACGAGTTGATTTGAAAAGTTATCTGGAAACAAAAAGAATTATTCTTGTGGATCAAAACGCTAAAGAACCGCAAATTTTCGCAACGATAGATTTAAATAAGGAAGATAAAAAAAGAATCGAAAAACACACAGAAGAATGGGCAACACGTCCGCGAAAATATGTTTGGAAAATAATTACGGATCCGCCGAATATACGTTATATTGAATTGGACGAGGAACATTTTTTGGGAGCGCTTCAGGAGGTATTAGGTGGTTAATCAATTATCTAAATCGGGTAAACATCGCGCATTTGATGAAATCAGCCGAATATTTGAAGAACGGAAATATGCGTTAAAAGAATTTTTCGTTCCGAAAAACAGATACTTTATGGGATTTTCCGAAAATGAAATACAGGAACAATTGATTGAACATATTAGAGAAGCCGAATACGATGCGTGTTTAACATTGCTTGCTGCAATAGAAGCGGCTTTTCGTATTGATTGCGATTATTGTTGCCGTAAACGTCCTAAAACTCCGAGAGCGAAAACTGTTCGTAAAATAGTACAAACATTTGAAGGAATATCTATTGACCGAATTAATCTCAGTAAACTTTTCGAACAATTATTGGCGGATCAATCAGTGAACAGGAGTATTGTTAATCGTCTCAAGCAATTTTTTAAGTTCCGGCACTGGCTTGCGCATGGACGGTATTGGACATTCAAATCAGGAGAACCGCCGACTTTTGGAGAAATTTATAAATTGGCTCAGGTAATTGACGGACTATTATTTACATATTCGTTTTAATAAAAATAAATAAGATATTTGTACTGCTACATAATTAGTTGAAATTTCCACATGTCCAAACCCGATTATTACGAAGTTCTTGGAGTATCGAAGAATGCGAGTAAAGATGCGATTTCCGGTGCTTACCGTAAGTTGGCGATGAAATATCACCCTGACCGTAATCCGGACGACACGGAAGCTGTTGAACAATTTAAACTTTGTGCCGCCGCTTACGAAGTTCTTAGCAACGACGACAAGCGGGCGATTTATGATCAATACGGTCATGC
>JAITQV010000701.1 GCA_031288765.1 Planctomycetaceae bacterium | reverse complement strand
GAAACAAAACGCCGATTGCTTTCCCGTTCGGAATTGGTTCATCTTAAAAACGGGCTGCTTCGGAAGATTGCTTCGATGCAGGCGTGGGGAGGAACTCTTGAAGATGTCTGGGAAACAATTGAAGATATTGATTCGGAAAACGAACGCGATGATGCATTGGTCGCTGTTATCGATATGATGATTATAACACATTCCCCCGAAGATATTGAGGCTTGGGCGGAAGAAATTATTGATCCGATTAAAAAAGATACCGTTCTGAAAAAATTGAACCGCCGAAAATAATTCTTTTTCGTAATATCTTTTGCCGTTCAATATTTCAACGATTGTGTGTCAATAATTACATTTGAGATTGAGGTTTTGTCCCGAAAATCGAATGCCAAAGCCGATAACCGCCGCTTAAATTATAAGCGTCAAAACCATTTTGTACTAAAATTCTCGCCGCCGCATAACCGCGTACACCAACCTGACATGTAATATAAATCTTTTTCGTTTTATCAAGTTCATGAAGCCGTCCGCGCAATTCGTCAACAGGAATATTGATAAAACCGTCAATATGCTCGTTGCCAAACTCCGCCGGTGTACGAACATCCAACAATAAGGCATGATCCGCCTTCTGCAAATTCGTAACATCATGCCAGTGAAATATTTTAACTTTGCCCGTGAGAATATTTTCAATAACAAATCCCGCCATATTAACGGGGTCTTTGGCAGACGAATAAGGCGGCGCGTAACATAATTCGAGCCGTGCAAGATCATACGCGGTCATTTTGCCCCGAATTGCTGTTGCCAGCACATCACAACGTTTGTCCACTCCATCGTAACCGGTTATCTGAGCACCGAGCAATTTTCCTGTCGGGCGTTCAAAAATAACCTTGATCAACATATTTGTTGCGCCGGGGTAATAACCGGCGTGATTTGTTGACCGGAGAAACACTTTTTCGTAATTCAATCCGTTCTTTTTCGCAACAGTTTCATTAATTCCAGTTGACGCCGCCGTCATATCAAATACACGCAAAATCGCAGAACCTTGTGTTCCGAAATACCGCGAATCAATTCCGCAAATCCGATCAGCCGCAATACGTCCTTGTTTATTCGCAGGACCGGCAAGCGGAATATAAACCGGTTGCCCCGTAACATAATCAACCGCAGACACCGCATCGCCGACAGCATAAATATCAGGGTCGGAAGTTTGCAATGTTTCGGAAACAATTATTGCTCCGTGCGAAGTGAGACGAAGTCCGGCATCCTGAGCAAGCGAACTGTCCGGTTGAATCCCGATTGCAAAAATTAACATGTCCGTAACAATTTCACCGTTCCGGTTCAGTGTAATATTTAATCGCCCGTCTTTTTCGGTAAATGATTGTACTTCGTGATTCAAAAACAACCGAATACCTTTACTTTCGATATGACGGTGAATATCACAAGCCATGTCATAATCAAACGTTGTCAATACATGATCTCTATTTTGTACAATAACAACTTCCAAACCCGCACGATACAAATTCTCCGCCATCTCAAGACCGATATAACCGCCGCCGACAATAACAACATTTTGCGGTTTTTTCGTATCGAGAAAATCTTTAATCCGGTACGTATCGGAAATATTTCTGATAGTAAAAATACGATCAGACCGAAATTCATCAGAGTCAATTGGTTTGGCTCCGGTTGAAAGAATCAGTTTATCGTAACTTTCGGTATAAATTTCATTGGTTTGGAGATTTTTGACGGACACGGTTTTAGTGTTACGGTTGACGGCAATCACCTCATGACAAACCCGAACATCAATATTATAACGCAATTTAAAAGACTTCGGCGTTTGTAAGGTCAAAGCCGATTTTTCGGTAATTTCTCCGCCGATATAGTACGGAAGTCCGCAGTTGGCAAATGAGATAAATTCACCGCGTTCGAACATAATAATCTCCGCCGTTTCCGAAAGTCTGCGAAGTCTTGCCGCCGCGGTCGCTCCGCCGGCAACTCCGCCGACAATCAAAATTTTCTGCGTTTGTTTCATATTTGTTCTAGGGATTTGCGGTTTGTGATTTGTAGTTTACAATTCCGATCCGCAAATTATCTTCGTGCGGTTCAAAGAAAAAGATTTATGCTGTCAGGGAGTTTCGTACATTAATGGGCGTTCCAAAGCCGAGTCAATTGTTTCCCAAATGAATGTCGGCGGTTTCGGTTTGTTTTTTTCAACCGGATTGATTTTATCCTGAGCGGGCAAAACAACCTGTTTGGGTTCCTGATACATATTAGCATAAGCAGGTGTCGGCTTGCTCGGCTGCAAAATAGGAACATTTAACTCCGTAATTGTTTTTTGCGGCGCAAATATCGCCAACTGATTTTTGTTTTGCCCGTTCGATTCCCAATATTCTTTTTCAAGCGAAGGCGGAACTATTGGCAAAAAAGCCGTTTCGGAATTACCCGCCGATTTTTTCCGAATGATGTTTTCCGCTTTTTTCGGAACAATTTCGTGAGGAACTTCCGGTAATGGTTCGGAAGTTGCCGGACATTTACTTTTTATCTCATCCCGCAAAGAATACGTTGTTTCGGAAGACGGCAAAGGTACAACAGTTGGAGCGGAAAATGTTTGTTGTTTCGGCTCCGGCTGCTTCGGTTCTAATTGTTTCAATTCCGGCTGTTTCGATTCTAATTGTTTCAATTCCGGTTGTTTGGGTTCTAATTGTTTCAACTCCGGCTGTTTTGATTCTAATTGTTTCAATTCCGGCTGTTTTGGTGTTGATTGTTTCAATTTTATTTCGTTCTTCTGTGGTTCTTTGAGATTTACATTCGATTTATCGGTTTTTGATTCTATTGCGGGTATATCGGATATTTTTTCAAAAGTTTGGGAATTTTTTTCTTTCTCTTTGGGTTGTTTCGATAATTGGCCAGGTTGAATCGGTTTATTAACTTTCGAAGGTTTTACTGAAATTGCCGGAGCGGACAGTTGCAAAGCGTTTTGTTTTTCCGGCTGATTTTGGGGAGAAGACGGCAATTCCGTCGAATTGGTTTTATTATCTTTTGATACCGGCTGTTCGGAAGATGCCGCCACAACCTCTTTCCCAGACTCCCGAAACATCCCGCGAACTTTAGGGTAATACGTTAAATTGATCCCCAAACAGAGAACCAATAAAAAAACAGAAAATAAAATTCCCGGCTGAAACGGCATTGTATGATGGTGGGGGGTATGACGAAAAAGGGGGAAGGAATAAAATAAAACGCGTTTTGTCAAAGTCGAAATTGTATGATAAAAATACAACTTGCCATGTACAAAGTCAAATTTTTTTTCTCTTTTATATTTTTTTCCAAGTATTTTCTCTGTAAGAATCACCCGAAAAAACAATCAGGTAAAATTTAACGATGTTTGGCAAAGAGAGCGAAAATAACGATTAGGCAAATAGAGGGAGGGTATCTATTTGGTGATTAGTTGATAGTGGGGAGTAGATTGTAGAGGACGCAAGCGGAATTTTTAACGTAATGATCCCGATAGGGTTGTTGTGGTAGGAATTTCCGTTTGCGTCCTCTTAAAGTCCCGTAAGGGTAGGGTGTTCAAAATATCTGTTTTTTTACGCATTTTTAAAAACAACGTTGTAATTATAAATATTTGTAAATGATGATATTAAAAGCACTTATAATTACAGTGTTGTATGTTTGGAGAACCATAAAAAATAGTCCTTTTGAACACACTACCGTAAGGGACGAGATGTGCATAACCGTAGGTGGAGCGAAGCGCAACCTACGGATCGGAATTCCCAACCCGGTACAAAAACAAAAGGTAGGCGGTGTTTCGCCGAAGGGTTTTCATCCACCGCCGCAATGTAGGGGCGAAAGATTTTTCGCCCCTACCACATATCCGAAGGTCGGCTATCGCCAACGTAACCCTTCGGCGAAGGGTTGCCTACCTCTTATTAGCAAGCTCTTTGAAGAAAATTTGAAAATAGTCGAAATTCCCCCTTGTAGATTTTTGGGTGTCGGGTTACAATGGGTGTTATTGAATTTGCAACCGGTTTTGTTTTTGCCGTGATGTTTATGGTGAACGGTTGCAGGAGAAATTCAATAGCAACCTTGTAATTCAAAAGGAGATTTACAATGGAAAATTTTGTTAGATGTGTGGCTGTGTTTTGGGGAAAATTTTTGGGGAATTT
>JAITQV010000692.1 GCA_031288765.1 Planctomycetaceae bacterium | reverse complement strand
ATTTGACTCAAATCTCCGGCGATTTAACTTGAATCGCTAGCGATTGGACACGAATCGCCGGAGATTTTACAACAATAGTAGTCTGTTTATTTGAAAAATACGGAAAATCTTGTCAAAACGCCTTAATTTTGTCAAGATTTTATTAAATTTAAGGACGGCAGCAATTATCCCGTGATTTGGGGTTTGGGATTTGAGGTTGGTGTCGCAAACGGAGTTAAGATTTGTCCGCAGATGACGCAGATTTTACGATTAACAATTCATAAGGTGGGCAATCGTTCGCCGAAGGGCTTTCACCCAACGATTGCGTCGGCGCTAGCCGACAGGGAATTTGTACAATGTTGGTTGTTTGGATTGCCTATCGGCAAGCGGCGTTTCGGCGAAACGCCGCCTACCTTTTGATTTTGTATCGGGTTGGGAAATTCCGATCCGTAGGTTGTGTTTCGCTTTATCTAAGGTTATGCACATCACATCCCTGGCGGGCTATGAAGAAAAATTCGGTTGAAAGGAAGGTTGTCCTCGTCCTTGTCCAACAAATTACAGAATAAATACTGCTAATTACACGACAATTTCCGAAATGTTCCGCCATTCTGCGGCTAATACTTTACGCTGATTTTTTACTGTTGTATAAATACGGATTCATTGCCGGATCATTATACATTTTGAATTGATGATAAACTTTCAAGATTTTGCAACCGGAAAAAATATCATCAAAAAGCTCCGTAAGAGATTGCGAAAGATCGGCGTGTTGTTGAAAACAACGGTTTAATCGTTGCGAAACAAGTTGTTGGTGTTCCAAACCGGCGTCATTCCGCCGAAGCTGTTCCTGCAAATGGAAAATCCGAAGGGACATGATCGACAACCGGTCAATAACACTGCCGGGAGTTTCCGTATTAATACGGGCATCCGGCTTCGAAACAACTCCGGTTTCGTCGAATTGTTTGATAATTGCGGCGTCAATTTGCTCAATACCGTCATTCCGTTTCTGATTAAGTTGGTCGATACGGCGTTTAACCTGCGCAATTTTCGCATCACCGACATCGGGACTGCGGGCAATATCTTCCTCGTGCCAGAGATCAAAATTAAAACGGTGTTGTAGCAAAACAGCGGAGAAAAAATCGTTTTCCGGTTTGAGAACAACAAATTTCCGGTCATGCCAAAATTCAACAGCGTTAAACTGAAGCGTTGTTAATCGGTTTACGTTGATCATTTTTTGCGATTGGTTAAGCGGCTTTACGTTTTTTCGGCGGGTTGTTCTCTTGAATATCCTGAATCGGCAACAAAGAATCCGGCGGGAGAATTTTGGCGAGCATTTCATCACACATATTACACACGGTTTCCGTATCAATGGCGTCCATTAATGTCCGCAACGCCCGATGAGGGCGAATCCGGTGAGTTTCGGGAGTTTGTTTTTGGATGAAACGGTTTTGCAAACCGTAAGGTCCGTTGCGTTTGGCGGGCATGGAGCCGTAAAGACCAAGACAGGGAGTTCCAACAGCGGCGGCAATATGGAGGGGACCTGTATCGGAACCGATAAAAATAGTTGCCAGACGTGAGAGGGCGGCAAGTTCCCCTAAAGTTGTCGGCGGAGACATGAACGCGGTACCGTTGGCGGCGTTGACGACGGTTTCCGCAATTTTCCGCTCATCTTCTCCCGCCCAAACAACCAGCGAGGGCAGATTCCATTGTGTCAGCAGATATTGGGCAACTTCGGCGTAACGTTCTTCACGCCATCGTTTTGATTCCCAACCGGCTCCGACATTTAAAATAGCAAAATGACCGTGTAATCCGTTATGATTTAGAAAGCAGCGTGCGGAGCGGTTATCCATTTCGCATTCCGGTAAATCGAAATCAATGCTGCTGCCGTAAACCCCGAAGGGTTCCAACAAACTCATATTGCGTTCCACAATATGTTCGGCGTTGGGGGTAATCCGGTAATTATTGAACCATTGGCTTCCTTCCCGTCCGTCGCACCCGCCGAAGCCGATCCGGTAAGCCGCACCCGAAAGCCACGCCGCAAAAGAACTTTTGAAAAGCCCCTGAATATCAATAGCAACATCGGGAGCGAACATTTGGAGTCGTTTTCGCAGAAAAACAATTTCCGACCAGGATTTGATCCAGTTTTTTTTCACGATAATCAAACGGTCGAGCGCCCAATGTCCCAGCAGGAGTTTTGACATTTTTTCTTCGATCAGCCAGGCGATTTCGGCGTGGGGAAAGCGGGTTCGGAGGGCGATGAGGACAGGCAGGGTGTGCACAATATCACCGACGGCACTGAAACGAACAATTAAAATACGTTTTGGGCGTGATAAGGTGTTGTCCGAAAAATAGGGGGCTTTTCGAAAAAACATTAAATTATCCGTGCAATATAAAGGAAAAAATGGTTTACGGGTGGTATTTTAGCGAAATTACCGGAAACGGTGCAAGAGCAAAAATACATTTTCGGTTTATGGGGGCGATTTTGGGGGAGTAAAGAGGGCAATGTTATAAAGGTATTACGGCGAGGGGCGTGTGGTTTGATGCGGCACAATAAACAATGACCAAACAAGTATCTCTCGGCGGGATACTTGTTAAAAAACGCGGGAAAGCAACCACGCGGTTTAAGTTTTAGAAAATATCGAGCCGAAAGTGGTTTCCGGAGTGGTAGCGGCGTGAGGAGGGGTAGAAATTGATCCAATCTCTGTTGTATGCAGGGACTTGCATTTCTGCCGGATAACGTTGGAACATATTGGGGGCGCTTTGGAAGTATTCCGGCGAATAGTAGTTATGCGGATAATAGACGTAGGGGTAATAGTAAAACCGTTGCCAATCTTGGGTGTTGTAAGCTTGAGCCCATTGCCGTCCGTAGGCTTGTTGTGCGGGGGCGTTGGACGGTGATAAAACCCAACACAAAGCACTAACACAAAGAACGGTTAAAAGTATTTGACGATACATTATCAAACCTTTCCGAATTTTCTGGTGATAGGAAAGCGGAACAGTATTGGAACTCTTTTTTTATCGTCAAACCGGCGAAGGCGGCTTGAGAAAATCCGAACCTTGCCCATTCAGACCCCAAAACTGCCAATTCAAACCAAAAATTAGCGAAAACAAAGGAAAATGTTGAATGCAATGTTGAATGCCTTTCCGCGAATATTCCGTGTATTTCTGTGTTTTTCGCGTTGAAAAAAATGTAAGAGCAGATTTATAGTTGAAATAGTGGAGAGTGCCGCAAGCGAGAGTTAACACCGTTATGGTAGAAAATTCGCGTGCGACACCAGCAACTATTATAGTTGCCAGATATAGTTGTCGGAAAATCCCCAGTGATTCGAGACTACGCTCAGGAGTTTTGAGTCTACGCCCTAGGGTTTCAAGTTTACGCCCTGAGATTGAACTCTACGCCCTAGAGTTTTAACTCAACGCCATGGGGTTTCAAGTCCGGCAACAAGGGCGTCAAGTTCAATCCCTAGGGTTTAAAGTTCAATTCCTAGGGTTTCAAGTCCAAACCCTAGAGTTTAAAGTTCAAACCCTAGGGTTTCAAGTTTAATCCCTAAGGTTTAAAGTCCAATCCCTAGGGTTTAAAAGACCTTTTCGCTAACTTACAAATAGGGTATCTATTCAGTCCGCTATCCCGAAACTAGGGCTTTCAGCCCTCAATATAATAGTTGTTTTGATTGCCTATCGGCAAGCAATCGCTCGGCGAGCGATTGCCTACCTCTTGAATTGTTAATCACAAGGTAGGCAACCGCTCGCCAAAGGGTTGCGTCGGCGTCAGCCGACCTTCGGATATGTGGTAGGGGCGAAACATTTTTCGCCCCTACATTGCAACGTTTCGGCGAAAGATCGACTGCCTCTTGATTATTAACTTTTAAGTGTATCTATTCAGCGGAATGTTTCAATATAACCTTATTTTCAACCTGATTTTTCTAACAAAACAACCTCAACAGCAAATAATTTCCCTCAAAACCAACCCGATATTAACTGCATAATTTGGGTTGGTTTTTCCTATTTTTCTTTGTGAACACCCATTTCTTCAGAATACCACAATTATTTGTTGAAAATCTTTTTGCGAACCTGTTTTCAAATTCGTTTTT
>JAITQV010000603.1 GCA_031288765.1 Planctomycetaceae bacterium | reverse complement strand
TCCCTAACAGGACGGTGATTTTTTAATTGTGGACGTTATAATAACGCATTATTGACATTACAAAATAATTCGGAATTTTAACATTTTAACGTTGTTTATTTCCAAAACTAATTTAATTAGGAGAAATTGTTATGCAATTTACAAAACGTGAGTTTCTCAAAACATCAGCAGCGATTGGAACTTCGCTTGCCGCGTCACCGTTTTTGAACGCCCAAAATAATGAGCCGGAGAAAAAAACGGAAACCATTCCGCAACTCAAAAATACCTCTTTTTCCTGGGTTCGCGGGTTCAATTACCAACCCGGTTACGGTTACGAAAGCGGAGGTTATGAAAACGGAACCGGATGGTCAATTTGGCGCGATTTGAAAATCAATATCATCGAACACGAACTTTCACGCGGAAAAGAACTTTTCCCCGATATGACCGCTGTTCGACTTTGGCTGCCTTACAATGTTTATTTAGTGCAGCCGAAAAAATTCCTGGAAGATTTTTCCAAGTTCATGGATGTTGTCGGCAAGTTGAAATTGCGGGCAATGATTGTCTTGTTCAATGCGTGGCACGGTATTCCGGATTTTGGCGGTTTTTATCAAGGTTCTTTCCAATCACTGACCAAAGAACAACTTGATTTGACATTCAAATTCGTTGACGATATTTTGGATCGGCACGGCGAAGATGAACGAATTTACGCTTGGGATCTTTGTAACGAACCGGATTTAAGAGTATCGCTTGACTTATATTATCCGTGGTTGAAACAATTACATGATCGGATTAAATCACGTAAAGAAAAAACCGTTTTGACCATTAGTAATTGTGCGGGATTAAAAGCAGTAAAAAAATATGAACCGTTGAGCGATATTTTGGGACCGCATCCGTATTTTTCGCACAGCAAACCGGATAATTACAACCAAAATCCAAAGGATTACGATGATAAAGTTGCCAGTTACAAGAATAATCTTGACAGTTATGTGAAATTTGCCAACGAAGTCAACAAACCAATTGTTGTAACTGAGATTGGTTGGGGTGATTTGATTGATGCAAAACGGATTGACAAGTTACAGGTTGAGTTGTCGTCGGTCAATGAACGTAAGATTGGCTGGATGATTCATGCGTTGTGTCATAGTCCTGTTGCGGATTTGCATCGCCCCGAATATGGACCGGTGCAAGGTCCCGGATATATGGCTTGTATTGAGCCGGACGGTTCGTTACGACCGGAACACGAAATAATCCGCAATTTCCTGAAACAAGAGTAACAAAATAAGCAATACTTCAGTGGAATTTTTGTTAAAATTCTAAAAACCTCCTTTTTCAAAACACACAATATTAAAAAATAGGACATTTTTGAAAATTGTTTTGTTCAAAATTGGGGGGGGGTAGAACATCCCTTGAGTATATTAAAACCGCAATTACAATCGAGTCATTTATTTACTCTTTTATAATTGCGGTTTGTTACGAGTTTATACGGGATTCAACCCGAAGAACCGTTAATAATCTTAAACTATCGGTTGAATTATCGTGCGAACAAAAGTTCCGTGTAAGTCGGCAAGGGCCAAAGACCATCATCAACCGATTCTTCAAGCACGTCCACCGTTTCCCGTAACACCAGCATTGCCGGAATCACCGTATTGCAACAGTATTCGGCTGATTTTTGTGCATTGCCTTCGGGAATATCGGCAACCGCTTTTTTCAACAGACGGAGTTGCTCAATCAACGCATCAATATGCGTATCAAGTTCGCTCAACAACTCTTTTTGTAATTTTGTCGTTGCCGCCTGTGCCAATATTGTTTTATAATTAAGAACAGCGGGCAAGATCATAGTTCCCGCCACTTCAATTGCGGTATTGGCTTCAATATGAATTGTTTTAACGTAATTTTCCGCATAAATTTCGTGACGGCTGTCCGCTTCGGTTTTGCTGAAAATCTTGTATTTTTCGAACAATTCAACGGCTTTTTTACCGTTAATAAGCGGCAGACATTCGGCGGTTGTAACAAGATTGGGCAAGCCGCGTTTTTGTGCCTCTTTTTTCCACTCTTCCGAATAACAATTGCCGTTGAACAAAACCGCCTGATGCTCTTTGATTGTTTTTGAAACAATCTCCTGAACAGCGGCATTGAAATCCTTCTTGCCCTTCAACGCATTTTCAAGTTCTGTTGCCAAAATATCAAGACTTTCCGCAACAATCGTGTTTAGGACGGTTGTTGATTGCGCAACGTTTTGACTGGAACCGACAGCGCGAAATTCAAATTTGTTACCGGTAAACGCAAACGGACTTGTCCGGTTACGGTCTTCGCTATGCCGTTTGAGGGGCGGCAATGTCGAAACACCAATTTCGATTGGGGACATTTTTTTGGAAGACGCGGCGGTTCCGGCGGCAAGCTGATGGAACACTTCCTCAAGCGCACTGCCAAGAAAAATACTCATGATTGCGGGCGGGGCTTCGTTGGCGCCGAGCCGATGATCATTATTGGCACCGCTCACACTCATACGGAGCAAATCACCGTGTTGGTGAACCGCCCGAAGAACGGCTGTGGTAAAAAACAGGAATTGGGCGTTTTCGTGCGGAGTGTCGCCCGGATCGAGCAGGTTTTCGTCGTCATCGGTCATAATCGACCAGTTATTATGTTTACCGCTTCCGTTGATACCGGCAAACGGTTTTTCGTGCAACAAACAAAGGAATCCGTGCCGTGTTGCCACATTCCGCAACAATTGCATGAGGAGCATTTGATGATCTGTTGCCAAATTCGCCGCTTCAAAGAACGGAGCCAATTCAAACTGAGCCGGAGCCACTTCGTTATGGCGGGTACGAACCGGAATACCAAGCAAAACCAATTCATATTCCAGCTCGGTCATAAATCCGATCACGCGTTCGGGAATCGAACCGAAATAATTATCTTCCAGTTCTTGACCTTTGGGCGGTTTGGCACCGAACAAAGTCCGTCCCGTTACGAGAAGATCAGGTCGCAACGCGGCAAGACGACGGTCAATGAGAAAATATTCCTGTTCGGCACCGACAGTCGGATAAACACGTTTTGCCGTTTTGTTACCGAACAGTTTTAGAACCCGTAACGATTGTTGTTCGAGAGCCGCCATAGAACGGAGCAACGGAGTCCGCATATCCAACGCTTCGCCCGTCCAACTTACAAAATAAGTCGGAATAACAAGCGTTGAACCGTTTTTGTGGCGGAATATGAACGCCGGACTTGACGGATCCCATGCGGTATAGCCGCGTGCTTCGAAGGTTGCACGAAGTCCGCCGGAGGGAAAACTACTGGCGTCCGGTTCACCGCGAATCAGTTCACTACCGCTAAATTTGGCAATTGCCTGACCTGTTCCGGTGGGAATGACGAAGCAGTCGTGTTTTTCGGCAGTGCTGCCGGTCATGGGTTGGAACCAGTGGGTGAAATGAGTTGCGCCGTGTTCGACCGCCCAGGCGTGCATGGCTTTGGCAACAGTTTCCGCAATATTGGGATCGAGTTGTTTTGAACTGCGGATGGTTTCCTGAAGCGATTCAAACACTTTTTCGGGAAGACGTTCCCGCTGCACTGTTTCATTAAAACAATGGTTTCCGAAAAGCGATTTCAGGTCTGCTGTTTTGTTGGCAAAGGGGGATGCGGCGGAATTGGGATCTGCGGCAATTGCAACTAAAGTTTTACGTCGAACATTGTTCTGTGTCATAGTTTTAATAGTACTGTTAAATTGTTGAACCAAACGTAAAGAATACGCAAAAGTCTATTTTATCATTTTTTAACTGCATTCTCCATGCCAATTGTAGAAATATAATTAAAATAAATTACGAACTCCTTATATCAGAAAAATTTACGCCAAGTTTATTATTTTTTTCAGGAGGGAAAAATTCTTCTTGAGCGACAAATTTGTTGACATTATTGTAGTCTCCGACAGATTTGTCGCAAACTGAACATGGGCAAAAACACAAGTAAAATACATTTCGGTATTGACGCGGAATCAGAAATTGTTCCCTATCAAGTCCTATAATTCCTCTGCCGAATTTACATTTTCCAAATATTTCACTGGAATTTTCCTGATTGTTTTCCATTGTGTGGAGCAATTAAAATTCAGGAAAACTTGTCTTTGTCTTTCGGGCTTAGGAAAAAAATACGAGTTTATTAACTTCACGGAGTATAGTTTACAAGCGTTCTATTTATCAAAACATATTAAATAATCCGGGAGAACATCCAAAAATGATTGGTCAAGTGGCAGCGAAAAATGACCACTTGTGTGTAAAAATTGTCATTGCGCGATTCTTTTTCGCTGGCACATAAAATTACGATAATTAGTATTTTTATATTTATTGTTTTATTAAGATTATTTGTTCAAATAATCTTTAACTTTATTTAATAAAGGTTGTTCCTTGGGGTCTTGCCGCTGTAGTTGATAAAATTCGATGATGTTTTTATTGATCTTTACTTCAGCACGTACTAAACGGTTTGTCCAAAGTGAATCGACCAACCAGCGATGTCCAAGAATATCAATCATACCTTTATTGTCGGTTCGTCGAATAAAAATAATTGTTCCCTGCAGTGGTTTGTTGGACCTGTCTATTTTAAAAGTGGTCTTTACGTATTTAGCTTTATTTTCTATAATTTGTACCTTATGGATAATTTTCCCAAAAAAACCGAACTCATTGCTTCATTTTTACCCTTTTAATGAGGTTAATAGTGTGGAGTTCTTGGCTGCTGAGGTTGTTTAGTAAAAAAATTAGGTTGAAAATGAGGTTTGTCTTGCATCATTGTTTTCAGTAATTGCCCGTAG
>JAITQV010000523.1 GCA_031288765.1 Planctomycetaceae bacterium | reverse complement strand
GTTTGTCCTTGTTAAAAATCTTTATTGCCGAATTGTCCCTAATTGGGTAAACTACGTGTTTTCGGGCGTATGTTAAATTAGAGAAGTTAAAGTTCGCTCACAAACTCAATCATTTTGCCCTCAAAGCAAAAATCTATTGGGCTGCCTCAAAAGCCGCATGGAACGAACTAAGAAAAATTAAACTCACAGGCAGTGCGTAACATGAGCTGTAAGACGTCAGAATATTCCCTTCACATCGAAGGTGAGGTGAATCGAACCCGCAACCACCTCAGACCATAGCTAATACATAACAGTCTTCAACGAGGACGACGGGAATCGAACCCGCAACCACCGGATCGACAGTCCGGTACTCTAACCAATTGAGCTACGTCCCCTTTGCAACTAATAATTCCTGCCACTAATTATTGTAGAATCAATATATCATATTCGGCATAGTAGTCAAGTCCGGTTAGCCGTAGTTTTTTATTTTGTTGTAATATCAGCGTCTTGCTCCGGTATTACAATTCGATTTCGAACTATTGAGAAATTCTAAAAAACTCGATTTTGGACAAAACAATCTTAAAAATGTCTGGTTTTCGCCTAGCGTTCATAGGCTGATTGTTAAATTGGATAGACTGGGCTGGGTGAATTAGGGAATTTTGATTTTAAGGAACTTCTCCAAGCCTATTTTTTGACAGGATAAAAAAAATAAAATTATGTAAATCCTGTCTCTCCGGTCACAAAGATAATTTTGGACAACGATTTTTAGAGTTCTCTTTTGACGACGGCGGGCGAAAACCCATTGCCAAAACGTTTTGCAATACCGGTTACCGTTGTTTATCCGATTCTTTGCTCCGGTAATAGATGAGCAATAATTTTATCGGTGATTTCATCGGTTTTGAGGAAATCAGTGTCGATTATTTCGTGGGCGGTTTCGGCATAAAGAGGGTTACGTTTTTCGAGTAAATTGACGATTTCATCCAACCGTGCCAATGACGTCAAATTCGGGCGCATTGTTGCCGAAGCCGGATCGCCCTGAATACGGCGAAGAATTGTTTCCGGTTTTGCCGTGAGCCAAACGACATGTCCGGCATTTTTAAGCCGATAACGTGTTTCCGGTCGAAGAATAACTCCGCCGCCGGTTGCCAAAACAAACGAATTCAAATGATTCTGTTGTAAAATCTCAACAATAGCGGATTCTTCCCAATCACGAAATATTTTTTCGCCGTCTTGTGCAAAAATATCCGCGATACTTTTTCCCGAACGGCGTTCGATTTCCCAATCAGAATCAATAACCGGAATTTGAAGCCGTTCACCAAGTTTCCGAGCAATAGTTGTTTTACCGGTTCCGCGATAACCAATTAAAATTAAGGAATTCATTGCTGAGTTTAGTTGCTATATTTTCTAAAAAACAAATTATTTTGTACCTATTCAGTGGAATGTTTCCCATAGAACCTTATTTTCAACCTTATTTTTCAACTGCGAACCTCACGAAAAATGCCACACCGCAGAACGGCGAACAGCAACCGTGTTGTAAAGATGAACCGCCTCGTTAAGCGGTAAAATACGGTAATCTATCCCGCGGCGGAAAAGATATTCATGGCATTTCCCCGAAAGCGCCACCTCGCCCGCCCCAGCCGTACCAAAAATAATTAAATCCGCCCCGCCGCCCGCCGCCGTCTCAATGTCTTTAAGCCGGAATCCGTCCACGTTCTTCTTCGGCAACTTCGCGCGGGGATGAATTGTTCCGTCGGAAAGAATAAAAAAATCCTTGGCATAAGGTTCGTCCGCAATATAAATCACATTCTCCCCCATAATATGAAGCTGCGGATATTTGGGAATGATCCGGTGAATTTTTCCAAGCGGATTGGAGCCGTTGGCGCTCCGAACCAACGCAACCGCCCCCAATACCACCGCATTGTCCCCAAGCGACGAAACCAAAACCCTCCGTTTGCCGGGAGCAGAAGGCAATTGATCATTCGCAAGAACCGCATCAATTATAGGCATCATAAATTTATGACAGGCTTCAATAACCCCGCCGCCAAGAACGATCACCTCCGGATCAATCAAATGCCGAACACTTAAACAAGCATAACCAATCACCTGCGCCGCATAACGAACAATCGGTGTAACGACTTTATCGTTTACTTTGAGCGCTTTAGCGAGAGAACCGCTCTTAATAATGTCAAGAGTTCCGCCGTTCACCTCCCTGATAACAGACTTCGCCCCGTGTTCAACCGCCTCCCGAATAAAGCGTTCCATTGCGGTACGGCTGGCGAAGGTCTCAAAACAACCGTAGTTGCCGCACCCGCAACGAGTGAACTTCGCCAATCCGTTTTTGGAAGACTTTGTTCCCTGTTTGTGCATCTTCGCGGTAATACCGTGCCGCCAATGTTCACAAGGCAACTGCGAAATGATATGACCGATTTCACCGGCAGCCTGTCCCGCTCCGCTAAAAACACGGTTGTCGAAAACAATCCCCGCCCCAATCCCTGTGCCGACAAAAATACCCACACAAGAGGAGGTGTTGCGACCGCTTCCGAGCCAACATTCGCCAAGCGTCCCAAGATTGCAGTCGTTGCCGATGGCAACAGGAACTCCAAGACGGTCTTTCATGATCTGTCCCAACTCGACACCGGAAAGATTCATGTTGGGGGTTACGACAACCAAACCGGTTTCCTGCTGCACCACTCCAGGTACCGCAATACCAATACCCGTAATTCCGTCAAGAGTCCGGTCTTGCTCATGAAGCAGAGTACGGATGGATTCTTCGATGGCGTTTAGTGTGATTTCGACGGTGGCGTTGCGCGGAGTTTCGCAACGATGGTTGGAAACCACCGCACCAAACGCCGTAATCAACGACGCCTGAATCTTCGTGCCGCCAACATCCACCCCAACATAATAATTTTGAAGAGAATTTGTCTTTTCCATAAAACTATTCTAGCCTACCGCCTCAACCTTTGCAAGTTGAGCCTCTCTTTTATCAAATTAAATATATCGTAATCTATTCAATTACTTAAAAATAGGGCTGAAAGCCCAATTTTCGGGACAAATCACTGAACAGATACAATCAATGTAACCAATCAATAAATCTCCGTAGGAGATTCCTATCAATAAAAACAAAAAATAGGAAACCTCTACGAGGTTTTTGATTTACGTTGGAACATTTTTTCTATTGATAGGCTTGCCCTAACGGACAATGGCTCTACAAATCACTGAATAGATATAAAAAAACACATCTTTGGTAACATTGCAGAGTACAATTGTTGCCCCCCAATTGCTCATTGTTGCCCCCCAATTGTTCATTGTTGCCCCCCAATTACTCATTGTTGCCCCCCAATTGCTCATTGTTGCCCCCCAATTGTTCATTGCTGCCCCCCAA
>JAITQV010000241.1 GCA_031288765.1 Planctomycetaceae bacterium | reverse complement strand
AAATCGGAGAGAATAAAATAATAAGGAGAATGATTATGCAATATCTTGATCCTAAAATTGATCCGATATTCAAGCGGATATTCGGCGAACATGAAAATTTGTGTTGCAGTCTGCTTAATAGTATGCTTCCGCTGAAACCTTCGCAACAAATCGTAAGCATAGAATATCAACCGATTGACCTCTTGCCGGATATACCAATTCTGAAAAATTCCATCGTTGATGTGAATTGCCGAGATAATCTTGGACGTAATTTTATTGTTGAAATGCAGATGCATTGGACGGATGCGTTCACTGTCCGCGTACTTTTCAACGCCGCAAAAGTCTATGTCAAACAACTCAATAAAGCCGGAGAATATAAATTATTGAAACCGGTTTATGCGTTAAATTTTGTCAACGATATATTTGTTAAAGATTCATCGGCATTTTACCACGATTTCAAAATGGTGAATGTTGCCGATTCCACCCAAATAATAGAAGGTTTGGAACTTGTGTTTATTGAACTGCCAAAATTCAAGCCTACTAATTTGAGCGAGAAAAAATTATATGATTTATGGCTGACGTTTTTAACGGGTATTGAATCCGGTTCTGAGCATGTTCCTTCGGAACTTTTCAGCGAAAACGTAACCAGTGAAGCGTTGCATTATCTTGAGACGAGCTCTTATACGCTAAAGGAGTTGGGTGCTTATGAATATTATTGCGGTTTAATCAGTACCCAACGTACCTTGCACAACGGGTTCAGAGAAGAAGGTATAAAAAAAGGTATGGAAAAAGGCAAAAGAGAAGGCAGGAAGGAAGGTATAGAAGAGAGTTTAACCAATATTGTTATTACATGTCATCGTAAAAATTATTCGGTGGAACAGATTCAAGATATTACCGGTTTAAGTTCAGAGCGTATTTTGAAAATCATAAATCCGCCGTTGGCAAACGACGAAAATAAATCTCATTGATTAAACATTGAATATATTTCAAAATCAACCTTGTGAATATGTATTGGTTTTGAATTATAACTGATTTCCTTATAAGATGTTTAAAAATTAAAATAGATAGTAAAAAAACGGGAACGAAAGTTCCCGTTTTTTTGTGTCGGTTATAAACGACAGAATTAACTGACTGCTCTTAATTTTTGACTTCAAATTCAGCATCAATGGCGTCGTCATCACCTTTTGCTTGGGGATTGGCGCCCATTGCTTCGGCGGTTTCCGCTCCTTGTTTTGCTGCGTTGGCAGCGGCTGCCGCTTCATACATTGCCTTGCTCATCGCGTGAGACGCCTGTTCCAGCTGGCTGGTTGCCGATTTAATCTGCGCCAAATCATCTGTTGCCACCGCTTCACGCGTTTTACCGATTGCTGCGTTAATTGCGTCTTTATCTGTTTGATTCAAGTTTGCGTCGTTTTCTTTGAGCAGTTTTTCAAGTTGGAAACACATGGATTCTGCGTTGTTTTTTGCCTCCACCAGTTCACGGCGTTTTTTATCTTCATCGGCGTGAAGTTCGGCGTCGTGCTGCATTTTATCAATTTCCTCTTTGGAAAGACCGGAGGATTGTTCAATACGGACTTTTGTTTCTTTTTTCGTACCCAAATCCCGTGCCGACACATTCAGAATCCCATTAGCGTCCAAATCAAACGAAACTTCAATTTGCGGCACACCGCGCGGCGCCGGCGGAATTCCTTCCAAGTTGAACTGACCTAGAAGACGATTGTGAGCGGCAATTTCACGTTCGCCCTGATAAACCTTAATTGTTACTGCTGTTTGGCTGTCGTCTGCGGTACTGAAAACTTGTTTCTTTTCGGTTGGAATAGTTGTATTCCGTTCAACAAGTTTGGTCATAATACCGCCGAGAGTTTCGATTCCGAGCGACAACGGCGTTACGTCGAGCAGCAAGACATCGCGGACTTCACCGGCAAGCACTGCTCCCTGAATTGCCGCGCCTACCGCAACCACTTCATCGGGATTCACACCTTTATGCGGTTCTTTACCGAAAATCACCCGCACCATATCCTGAACTTTCGGAATCCGTGTGGAACCGCCCACCAACACCACTTCATCAATTTGCGACGGCGACAATTTAGCATCCTTCAACGCCTGCATTACCGGACCGCGGCAACGTTCCACCAAATGATCGGTCAATTGTTCAAATTTTGATCGTGTTAATTTAACCTGCAAATGTTTCGGACCGTTTTGATCTGCCGTAATAAACGGTAGATTAATATCGGTTGATTGAGCGGAGCTAAGTTCACGTTTTGCTTTTTCGCAAGCCTCCTGAAGCCGTTGAAGAGCCATTGCATCTTTCCGCAGGTCAATTCCCTGTTCGGATTTGAATTGTTCCGCAACATGATTGATCAACACTTCGTCGAAGTCATCACCGCCGAGATGTGTATCGCCGTTTGTGCTGAG
This sequence comes from Planctomycetaceae bacterium, assembly GCA_031288765.1. GTDB lineage: Bacteria > Planctomycetota > Planctomycetia > Pirellulales > Thermoguttaceae > WRKP01. The sequence goes on along the minus strand of JAITQV010000241.1, from coordinate 1,465 downwards.
GACTTGGAAAACACCGTCCGCAACTTCAAGACAGGACACATCAAATGTTCCGCCGCCGAGATCGAACACAACAATTTTCTGGTTGACATTTTTATCCAAACCGTAAGCCAGTGAAGCGGCGGTTGGTTCGTTGATAATTCGGGACACTTCGAGTCCTGCGATTTGTCCGGCATCTTTGGTTGCCTGACGTTGGGCGTCGTTGAAATATGCCGGAACGGTGATAACCGCTTTATTGACTTTATGCCCGAGATAGGCTTCGGCAGCCTCTTTCAGTTTACGGAGCGTCATAGCGGAGACTTCCGGCGGCGTATATTTTTTATTGTCAATTTCAACTTTGACATATTCATCGGAACTTCCAACAATTTTGTAGGGAACCATTTTTTCTTCGGTTGCTACTTCGCCGTGCCGTCGTCCCATAAAACGTTTGATTGATGCCACAGTGCGGGTCGGGTTGGTAACCGCCTGCCGCCGTGCCGGTTCACCCACCAGATTTTCACTACTGTCCGTGAATGCAACAACACTTGGTGTTAACCGGTTTCCTTCGGCGTTGGGAATGACTTTAACATCCTTACCTTCCATTACTGCGACCACCGAATTGGTCGTTCCAAGATCAATTCCTATAATTTTTTCTGAAGCCATAATTGATTTCCTCACTTTCTTTGAGCCGATTGTTTTCGGCTGATTGACAACATTTCCTTTTTAAAGCTCTGGTCGGCAAACAACCGGCAATCATGAAGGAAAATCCAGAGCAATTTACGTGCCATTCAAAAAACCGAAAGTAATTCGTTTAATTCCTTAAAATTCAATAGATTATGAATTTATTCCCTGAGGCATGTCTGCCAAAATGACAGTTTAGGCGGATTTTGAGGTTTAGGAATGACGGTATAACGGCGAAAAGCGAAAGTAAAATAATTTTTGTTAAACGGAGTTATGTTGACAATACGAGGCAGATAATCGTTTGGCGAGGGGTTTTCATTGAGGGTTACGGCAACGATAACCTACCTTATGAATTGTTAATCGTAAAATCTGCGTCATCTGCGGACACGTTTTAACTCCGCTTGCGACACCAACTCCAAATCCCAAACCCCAAATCACGGGATAATTGCCGCCGTCCTTAAATTTAATAAAATCTTGGCAAAATTAATGCGTTTTGACAAGATTTTCCGTATTTTTCAAATAAACAGACTACTATTGTTGTAAAATCTCCGGCGATTCGTGTCCAATCGCTAGCGATTCAAGTTAAATCGCCGGCGATTCGGGTTAGGTCGCTGGCGATTCAAGTTCAGCCACTAGCGATTCGGATCTAGTCGCCGGAGATTCAATCTCAATCTGCAAAGTTTTAACTCCAATTACCGGAGATTGATCTTTTAAATACTATTTTGCGAAGTGTGAGGTTGTATTTTATCTTTCTTTTTCCTTATTTCAATACCCCCCACAATAATATTTCAACCCCCTTCAAATAAAA
>JAITQV010000288.1 GCA_031288765.1 Planctomycetaceae bacterium | reverse complement strand
CTGTTAATTTTCAACGGCTTCATTGTTTTGGCGTTGCAGTTTTTTGATACGCCCCTTATCGCCGACAAGCCAAAGAACATCGTCCGTAAGAAGAATCATATCCGGTTCAGGATTCAGATACCGTGTTTCATTCCGCTCAATACCAACAATCAAACCGTTGACCGCCTCACGAAGCCCGCAATCACGAATCCTCTTACCGGTAAACGGATGTTCGCCGTTCAACACCAACGACACCAACCCGAAACTCTCTTCATCAAAATCCGTTTCCGTAATCATTTTAGCTTCGATAACCTCTTGGACGGCGGCAAGTTGTTCATCGGTGCCGATTAAATAAATCTTGTCAAACGGCAAAAGTAAATCATCGCTTTTAGGCGGAATCAACCGTGTTCCGCCCCGATCAATCATCGCAACTGTTACACCAAACCGTTGTTTCAATTTTGAATTTTGAAGCGATTGCGCCACCAAAGGCGAATATTGCGATAATTCAAATTCCGTTAACGAAACATCCCAAGGAACCAAACCCGATAACTTTGCTTTCTCTTGAATTGCCGCCTGCTCTTTGTCTGTCAAATGTGAAACAAACCGGTTTTCAATTTTACTGTACAACGGTTCGAAATGACGGCTGAACAACAATACCACCGTAACAACAGCAGGAATCAGTACAAAACCGGAGAGAGCATGAATGGATGTGAAATTGCCGATGACAATTCCGACAAGAATACAACCGATAAAAAGCCGAATAACCAATACGCCGATTTGTAATCCTTGCAGGGTTGCGAGTGTTTTTGTATCGTAATCTCCCGGACGCGGACGCCCGCTCACAAACACCGCCCAAAGAAACGGAGCGGAAAGCAACACCGCCACAAGACACGCCGCATAACTCGCCAATGTCGGTTGTTTCTGAAAGAAATTTTCGCCCAAAAACGGAACCGCCGCATAACGAACCGCCAAAGCAATACCAATAGCAATCACCGAATTAAGAACAATTTTAATTCCATGAACCTTCCAAAGTAATGAAAGAACACTTTCCCGACCCGAATCGGTCATTGCCGTTTCGTATCTTATAAGCAGAAGATGAAGGCGTTCGGGAATGCGGGCGTTCAGCCAACCCGCCACCGAATCGGAACTCTTAATAAGATAAGGCGTTGTAAATGTTGTTACCGCCGAAACCGCAACCGCAATCGGATACAAAAAATCGTCGGTAACATGAAGCGATTTGCCGAGAGTTGCAATAATAAACGAAAATTCGCCGATCTGAGCCATACTCATTCCAGCCTGCATCGAATTTTTAATCGTACAACCGGAAATAAGTGCTCCAACCGCAGTTCCGAAAAACTTGCCGATAATCGTAATAGCAACAATAATAAGAATCGTATCAAAATAACTCCAAAGAACCGCCGGATCAATCAACATTCCAACCGAAACAAAAAATATTGCGGAAAAAAGGTCTTTGACCGGCAATGTCAGATGTTCGATTTTTGTTCCTTTTGAAGTTTCCGCAAGAAGCGAACCCATAACAAACGCCCCAAGCGCCGCAGAAAAACCAACCCGCACCGCAATACTGACCATCATAAAACAAAGCGCAATCGAAACAATTAAAAGAATTTCGTCCGTCAGCAGCTTGCGGCAATAACGTAAAAACGCCGGAAGAAGATAAATTCCAAGAATAAACCAAAGAATCAAAAAGAATACGAGTTGAAGCGATGAATATAATAGTTTTTCGCCGGAAAATTGTTGTGTAACGGCAATAGAACCCAAAAGAACCAACAACAAAATTGCAATCAAATCCTCGACAATCAAAACACCGAAAACAATCGGCGCAAAACTTCGTCCTTTCAATCCTTGTTCGTCGAATGCCTTTACGATAATTGTTGTTGAGGACATGGAGAGAATCGCCCCAAGAAAAAGACTGCTCATCGTACTCCAGCCAAACATCCGGCCAACAACAAAACCGACAAGAATCATTGCAAAGATTTCAAATGTTGCCGTAATCGAGGCGGTTTTGCCGACATTAACCAGTTTCTTGAAACTAAATTCAAGACCGAGACCGAACAACATGAAAATCACACCGATTTCCGACCAGATTTCGATACTCTTTGAATCCTGAACAACCGGGAGCAATTGAAAATGCGGTCCCACCAGAAAACCCGCAATAAGATAGCCCAGAACAATAGGTTGACGGAATTGTTTAAACAACAACGTCATCACGGCGGCAGCCATGAGAATCAAACCTAAATCCTGAATCAATATTGGTAAATGTCCCATGGGAAAATTCGTAATTGTTCACGCAAAATTTACATAAAGATTTACATAACGCCGACGGACTTTTGCCGAAAGGTTATTCGAAACTTCCGGTTGTGTTACCGGCGGGCAACTCCGAATCAGAATTAACAATTTTTGTGCTTCCTGCTTTTTGTGTTTACGGTATCGGCGGAACAAACGGACAAAGGAGATAAACACGGGGGGTTGCAATTTCGGCAATAGTTTCGGCTCCGAACTTATTGGGTGTTGTACGGCTTTCGAGCAAAGCGTCCATAAAACTCAGTTTGGGTTTGTAACGAATTGCTTTGGAATTATTTTCCGTCAGCGCCGCCAAACTCATTGCTTTTTTGATGGCGTCATCAAGAAAACCGATTTCGTCAATAAGACCGTTGTCTTTCGCTTCGGTTGCGGTGTAAATTTGTCCGGTTGCCAAGCGGTTAAGTTTATCGGCATCGTTGGCAAACACGTTGCGTCCGTCCCGAATCACCTGCTTGAAACGTTCGAAACTGTTATCGACGAGCCGTTGCCAAACTTCTTTTTCTTCATCGCTCATCCGTTTGGAGAAACTTCCCATTGCTTTGAGGCGGCCGCTTGTGATTGGGGTTGATTCGATGCCGATTTTTTCGCAAAGGTCTTCGCCGTTGAAAAGCGAAACGATAACACCGATAGAACCGGTAATAGTCGAATGTTCCGCGTAGATTTCGTTCCCGACCATTGCGATATAATATCCTCCGCTGGCGGCAATCGAACCCATACTGACCACAACCGGAATATTGCGTTCTTTTTTCATTTCCGTGAGCAAATAGTGATAATAATCGCTTCCCGCCATAGTTCCGCCGGGCGATTCTATCCGCAAAACAACCGCTTCAACATGGGAATCGTTTAGAACCTGCCGGATTTGTTTGGGAATAAACCCGTCTTCCGAACCGGTAATCACACCTTCCACTGTAATCACGGCAACTTTACTATGGGCTTTGGGATCGCCCAAGATAAATTTTTCCGTGAGGGAGGTTTCGGAAGCGTGTTGTACGGAGGCGGTAACAGTTCCGGCGGCGACCAGCAAAAGCACTAAACCGACACCTCCGAGTATTCCCACAACAAGAACGATCATTACGAAACGAAACAAGTAGGTTCCGCAGCCGACTTGCGGTTCCGGTTGGAAATACATTGGTTGGTAGGGCGGCGGAGTGAAGCGTCCGCTGCCCGGTGCGGAATTGGATTGTGCCGAACCCGGTTGCGAAACTCCCGTCGAATAAATATCGTTTGTACTCATTTTTTGTGTTAAAGGACAATAGTTTAAGAACAAAATAGACGAAATCGGAATTTCCTATATTTTATTCCATTCGATTTCAAAATACGAAGAATATAGTATATAGAATAAAAAACAATTGACCAGTACGGGCTTACTAATTTGGTAATATTTCAGCGGAATTTTTTTAAAAAGGCTTCCAATCAAGAAGTAGGCGATCAAAAGGTAGGCAACCCTTCGGCGACCTTGAATTTATTTTGTGTTGTTTGTTACGGTTGCATATCGGCAAGTAACCCATCGGCGAAACAGTACCTACCTTGTGAAATTCCGATCC
>JAITQV010000408.1 GCA_031288765.1 Planctomycetaceae bacterium | reverse complement strand
ACCAAAATTTGATTCTTTGAGAATCAAATTCAATGCACCTATACTCACAAATGCTGCAAAGTGGTCTTTATTTGTATTTATTCAGTCGTTTGTTTTCAGTATTAACATTGAATCTTAACTCTACAAGGTAGGGTGTAATGTGTATATACATTGAACGGTAGGAAATTACCTCTTTTTTTAAAGGAGATATTTTAAAAAATTAGTTTTGTTGTTAAAAACAAGAACTTATGAATAATTTTAGAGGTTCCCTATTAAAAATAAGTGGTAATTTCATGCCGTTCAAAGTATAACGTGAAGTATCTGTCTATTTTTATTAACCACAGAATACACGGAACACACGGAAATTAGTAAATTGATAAGATCATAAGTTTATTTTTTGAGGATACAAAATGAATATAATAACAAAAAACTTTTTTGTGTCCTGTTCCCTATAAATAAAATAAACTAACCTTGAATTTGTACGTAAACATTATTACGATTACAAATTCCGTGTATTTCGTGTATTCAACGGTTAATAAATAGACAATTACATACAAATTCTTACTAAAATTCAATAATTTGGTTTTGGGGAAGCCAGCCGTCTTGACCGGAAGAAAAACGCAAACGAACCCAATCATTTCGTTCATCAAGAATAATAATTGTAATACCGAAGGAAACCGGTGCGGTGAATACGGGTTCATATTGTTCCGAATTTCCTTTGCGCGGGACGGCGTTTTCCACAGCAATCACGGCATGACGTACCCATTCGTAACGGTACCAATCGTATCCGGCGGAGCAGACCGCAATTATTGTGAACACCAGCAGCGTAACCCCAAAACGCCGTAACCATCGATACCGCATAAAAATAGCAAAAATCCCCAAAATAACGGTTACAACAGCCAGCAAAACCGAACACACTATCTTTTCACGGCAACCAATACTGTTTTGCCAGAAAAAAACATATTCAATAATAGGAGTTGTTGGTTCGGAGAGGTTGGCATTTCCTAAGGCGATTTGTTTATTTGAAGCAATATAGGGATCGAGCGGCAAATACCGTTGAGCCAAATGATATGCCGCAAGAGCGCGACCGGGTTCTTCCGCCCGCAGCCATGCGTTTCCCAAATTATAATAAATCGGACCCGACTGAACTCCCTGATCAATCACCCCCTGAAACATGGTCGCAACCCGATAAAATTCTTTCGGTTGTTCCGCCGCCGGTAATTTTTCCGCTTTCTCGAAAGCTTCTTGGGCTTCGAGAAACTTTTGAACCCGGTGTTCGTCCGGTAACCGTGAACAACCAACAGCCAAAATAAACAAAATCCCAAATAAAACAATCAATAAATTAAATTTATTAACGGCAAAAAGCATAATTCAAACAATAAATTGAAATGTTGTGTAAAAAGCCAATACTCATTAATACCGAATCTTAACCCGCAAAAGGTGTGATGTACATAACCGTAGATGGAGCGAATCGCAACTTACGGAGCGGAATTTTTTCCGAAAACCGGATTTTTTATTTTTATTTTGAACGAGGTACTTTTCTTTTGATTCGGATTATGATAACATATTTTTTCGTAAAATAAAGAATGACGGTTATGTTACCGTAAAATTCTTGGTGTATGTTTGAATCACTTTAAAAATGAGAGGTTTTTACGATGAGAAACAGTTTATTTCTTGGTTTTTCTCTGGCGTTACTTTTATTGGCTGGTTGCGGCGATAAAGTTGGTCTGGGAGGAAAAGTAACTTTTTCAGACGACGGCAGTCCGCTTGGAACCGGAACCGTTTGTTTTGAGACGGACACGTATTTGGCTCGCGGCACGTTGAAAGCGGACGGGAGTTATGTTGTCGGTTCGCTCTCGGAAAACGACGGGCTTCCCGCCGGAACGTACCGTGTTTACATTTCCGGTGCGGAAAAAGAAATTGGGCAGGACAAAGAAGGTATGGCAATTATGGAACCGCTGATTGACACAAAATACAGCAGCGGTTCGAGTTCGGGGCTAACTCTGGACGTAACCGCTTCGACAAAAACATTCGATATTAAGGTCGAGCGTTATGTGCCGGAGAAAAAATAAAAAACCGGCGAAACAAATGTCGTTGAAAACCTGAAACCGTTAAATTTTGTGTCAATTTAACGTCAACATCATGCCGGCAATTTTTTCGTAATAGTTTTTTGAAAAATTTAAACCGGTATGTTTCGATTTGTCGGATTTGTTCTACAAACCTTCCTTGAAATGAGTTCGCTTAATATCAGGGAAGGTTTTCTATGTTCCGAATGTGTTTTGACGGGGATTTCGGCAATTGGGGCAATAACGATTTTCACAATATTTTATAATAGTTGTAATAATTCGTTGACGTTGTTGCAGAAATAAGTCGGTTGTTCCTTTTGCAATTCTTCTTTTGTCCCATAACCGTACAATACCCCCACACTGTCTATTCCGTTCTTATTTGCTCCAATAATGTCATACTTCCGATCCCCCACCATGATAGTTGCGTCGTTTTTTAATTTCCATTTTGTCAAAATATGTTTTATTATATCTTCCTTTTCAATGAAAGTTCCTTCCATGTTGCTTCCTGCGATATATTTGAAATATTTTTCTATTTGAAAATATTGTATTATTTTTACGGCGAATATCTCCGGTTTTGAAGTTGCTATCATGCAATTTTTATTTTGGTTATTTAATTCTTCCAAGACATTCCCGATACCTTTGTACAATATATTTTCGTAAATTCCTTTTTCGACAAAATATTCCCGGTAATACCGGACGGCTTTTTGTGCGGTATTTTTATCAAAACAATAATATTCCATGAATGATTTTTCCAACGGCGGTCCGATAAATTGTTTCAATCGTTCCTTATTGTTTTCGGCAATACCGAATTTTTCGAGCGAATATTTTATGGAGTTCGTAATTCCTTCGAAGGGATTGGTCAATGTTCCGTCCAAGTCAAATAAAATATTCCGATAGTGCATAATTTTTATGTAATTTTTTACACGGATAATTGAAAGGGCGGACAATCGTTTTTGGGAAAGATTGGCGGCGGCTTATTTTCCAACCGCGAAACAGAATTTCCTTACGCAACAAATATAATCACAAACCGTTCATTCCCAATCATCGACTCTAGAACAATCCGTTAATCTGAAATGCGAATAAATTCCTGAGAGACTTCAGTAATTGTTCCGGCAATTGAGGCGTGAATATCCGCACCAAGAGCGGGTTTACCGTCGTGAACGGGGCGTTTTGCGACGACTTGTCCGGTTTGAACTCTGTCACCGGCACGAACAACCGGAATTGCCGCAACACCAATATGCTGCCGGAGGGGGAGAACAACATTTTGCACATTCGGCAAGCAATCTTCGAGCGGAGCCTTGTTCGGAAAATCCGCTAGACCGATTTTTCGTATCAACCGTGACGTCGGCGTTTTCCTGTTTATCATGTGTTGTGCCGGTCGTTCCGGTCGGAAGGGGGGATTCTCCCAACGTTGTTTATTTTCCAGAAGACGGCGTTTGTTTTCCG
>JAITQV010000381.1 GCA_031288765.1 Planctomycetaceae bacterium | reverse complement strand
GTTTTTTCGGGCAATCTTCCGGCAGCGGAAACAGTTCGGGTTGATGTTACAAACGGTGCTCCGCGAATTTTGGTTGACGGTCAACCGGTTCGCGCCCGAATGTTTTACGGTAATCCGAGTTCACTCCCAATTCCCGCCGGAACCGATCCACAACGGTTGACGTTTGAATTTCAACCCGTCGAAAGTGAACCCCAAACAGCAACAATGCAGATTCGTTTTGCAAAAATACCGACGGTTATTTATTTGGATGACCTTTTACTTGAAGAACTTGATACCGACGGAAAACCGGTACGAAAAGTGTTTGAACTTTGCCGGTTTGAAAATGGAACGGACAGTTTCAAAAATGATTGGGGATTTTGGCATCCTGCCGACGAAAAGAATACAACCGGCAACGTTACCGTTGAACCAAACACCGGAGCCAACGGTTCAGGTGCCATGGTAATTCATCAATTAACGGCACAAAAAGACGACGTATATCCTTGGACTACTTTTCATGTTTATCATCATTCAAACCTCGCACTAGACAAAACGAAAAAATACCGCTTATCGTTTTGGGTTAAGAGCGATGTACCCACTTCGCTTAAAATTACTTTTTACCGACCGGGAATAAATTTTATTTATCTTGGAGGAATCAACGATTTTTTTCAGAGCCAAATTAAATTAGCCGGAAATGCCGGAGCGAAATTTGTTTCGTTTTTGTCTATACTCGGCTTACCGTGGTCTCCACCGGGGCAGGAAGTGAATTGGAACGCAGTTGATGATTCCTGCCGCCGTGTTTTGGCAACCAATCCTGATGCGCTGCTCATTCCGCGAATTCAGATGGATCCGCCGGATTGGTGGATAAAAGCCAATCCGACCGAAATTATTACATGGAAAGGAACACCCGACAATCCGCGAAAAGTCGCCGCCGTTTCGTCAATGAAATACCGCAAAGAAGCCGCAGAACGCCTTGACGGTTCAATACTCGGCAAAGGTTCTGTTTTAAACGTTCCGCTCAAACTCGGCGAAACACGGGTTCTGAATATAAAAGAGGAAAAATAAATGTGTAATATAATGCGGAAAGTAATTTTTATAACTGGAATTGATACCGGCGTTGGTAAAAGTTACGCGACCGGTTTTATCGCTAAAAAGTATGCGGCGAAAGGATACAACGTTATCACGCAAAAATTTATCCAAACCGGAAACAAAAACTTTTCGGAAGATATTGCAATTCACCGGAAAATAATGGGAATAGAACTTTTGCCCGAAGATATTGACGGGACAACTTGCCCAATTATTTTATCATATCCCGCTTCGCCGCATCTTGCCGCACAACTGGATAATGTTAGCATCGACTTGAACAAAATACAAAACGCAACAAATATCCTGCAACAAAAATTCAACTTAATCCTCATCGAAGGCGCAGGCGGAATAATGACTCCAATAACCGAAAATTACACAACAATAAATTACATCAAAGATCGGCAACTTCCTGTATTTGTAGTTACAACGCCGCGTCTCGGAAGTATAAATCATACATTGTTGACGCTTGAGATTTGCCGTTATGAAAAAATTGAAGTCGTTGGAATGGTGTACAACAATTTCAATATTGAAGATAATGTCATCGGCAACGATACAAAACAATTTCTGAAAAACCGTTTGAAAAAATACTTTCCCAATTCGCAATTTCTCGAATTGGAATTTATCCGGCTACAGTGAGCGTCCGAAAATTCAAATTTGAAAATGAATACTTTTCGTATCTATTCATTGATTTGTTGAATTGTTTTTATCATGTTTTTGACAAGGGTATGTAATTGTTCCTTTGTGATGATGTATGGCGGCATTGTGTATATTAGTTTTCCGAATGGGCGTAACCAAATTCCGTTTTCGACAAAGAGCGGCTGAATTTTTTTCAAATCCACATTTTCTTTGACTTCGATAACTCCGATTGCGCCCAACACTCTTACATCTTTAACCGAATTTATGTTTCGCGCTTCCTGCAATTCGGTTTTTAATTGTGTTTCAATTTCGCTGATTTTTTCGAGCGTCGGGTTTTCTGTTATCAAATCCAAACTTGCGCAAGCGACCGCGCACGCTAAAGGATTGCCCATGAATGTCGGTCCGTGCATGAACGAATATGGATTCGCCGAAGAGATTGTTTCTGCAACATTTGCGGTGGTTAAAGTTGCGGCAAGAGTCATGTATCCGCCTGTCAACGCTTTGCCCACACACATAATATCCGGCGTAATCGCAGCATGTTCGCAAGCGAACATCACACCGGAACGTCCAAATCCCGTCGCAATCTCATCGGCAATAAGAAGAATATCGTGTCGAGTACATAATTGCCGCAATCGTTTCAGAAATTCAGGATGATAAAAATACATTCCGCCCGCGCCCTGAACTATCGGCTCAATGATAAATGCGGCAATTTCATTGTGATGTTTGACAATAATATTTTCAACACTGTTAATATCTTTTTCGTTCCACATTTCGCCGAAACGGATTTTCGGCTTGTCCGCAAAAAATTGTTTCGGCAAACTACCGGCAAAAACAGAATGCATTCCTGCAACCGGATCGCAAACGGACATTGCGTTCCACGTATCGCCGTGATAACCGGAACGAACTGTTGCGAATTTACATTTATTGTTTTTTTTAATGGCGTGAAAATATTGCAGCGCCATTTTCATTGCCGCTTCGACCGCAACCGAACCGGAATCGCAAAAGAACACGTGTTGAATATCGGGCGGCGTAATGTTTAAGAGTTTTTGGGCGAGTTTGACGGCGGGTTCGTGGGTTAAACCGCCGAACATGACGTGGCTCATTTTTTTGTGCTGTTGAATGAGGGCGTTGTTAAGGCGCGGGTGATTATATCCGTGAATTGCCGCCCACCAGGAAGACATGCCGTCAATAATTTTTTTACCGCCGGCAAGATAAATATACACGCCTTTCGCCGATTCCGCAAAAAAACACGGCAACGGCGAAACCGCCGAAGTATAAGGATGCCAAACATGCTCCGCATCAAACTTCAACAATTCGGCAACTTCATTACTATTCATATTTTATCCGTACTAAAAATGATGTGGAAAATAAGGTTTGTCCCGTATAATAGTTTGACAAAGGACTAAATAGATACGGATAATCAGGATACAATAAAATAAAATCCTGACAATCCTGCTGTCCTGTCTAAAAAAAGAATTTTCGTGTTTTTTGTGTATTTCGTGTTTAAAAAAACTGTTTATTAACCTTTGCGGGGGATAAATACAAAGAATTTAAAAAAATCGGGGGGAATTTTTTTTGAGGTTCAACGATCCCCTACTTGTACGCCGATTGATCTTTGTATATATTTTGAGTTGTTGAATTTGCAACCGGAATTGTTTTTGCCAGATGTTTTTGGTGAACGGTTGCAGGGAAATTCAATAACAACCTTGTAATTTCAAAGGAGATTTACAATGGAAAATTTTGTTAGATGTTTGTTAGATTTTTTGGGTGTTTTTGGTGTGTTGTTTGGCGTTTTCCTCGGAATTTATTTTTCCGCAGGAAAGGCAAATGTTAAAATAGGCAAGGGGGGGTGGGGCTACGCAAGAATA
>JAITQV010000284.1 GCA_031288765.1 Planctomycetaceae bacterium | reverse complement strand
CTTAAAAGAAAAAAATATTCCACTAAATAGATACGCCGGTTTTATCTCAACCCCTCACGGACGGTTTCGCAACCATTTTTGAATAACGTCAATAAGATATTTCGCATCAATCGGCTTCGAACAAAAATCGTCCATCCCATACTTGAAACATCGCTCCCGATCATCCTGCAAAGAATTCGCCGTCAACGCAATAATCGGTATGTGTCCGGTATGCCCCGGCTTCCTCACATCCGCCCCGGCTTCCATGTTCCGAATCGTTCGCGCCGCCTCAAACCCGTCCATCTCCGGCATCTGACAATCCATCAAAATCAAAGAAAATCCCCGTAAAAATACCGCCTCACACGCCTTAACCCCGTTCTCCACCAACTCAAAATTCAAATCCGCCTTCGCTAAAATCCCCCCAATAACTATCTGATTGATCCGGTTGTCCTCCGCCACAAGAATTGTCGGTTTTGCTTGCAGCGTTTGTGTTACCGACGGCGATTGTGCTGCCATGCCCGTATTGCCGGAAACCTCCGAAATCACTGTCGCCGCATTGTAATTGTTGATGGTTACATTCAGATAATTTTCTTCGTCCCATGTGGTTTTCCATTGCCTTCGTAACTTTTCAATATTGCCCGAAAAAATATTGCGGTGAGTAATAATCTCAAAAACAGCATCAAAAAGTAAATAACAAAAGAACGGTTTACCTATAACCAAATCAACCGATTTCACCAGCCAATCCGTTTCCAAATAGTCTTTGGCAAGCGGAGTCAACATAATAACCGCCGCCGATTGCAAATCAAAATCCCGCTTCATCGCTTTGATAAGTTCCGCTCCCGACCCGTCCGCAAGACAATTATCAATAACCGCTATCCGATAAGGTTCTCCGTGATGTGCGGCATTGTGAAGATCCGGCAACGCCTCCTCCTTCGTCCGGCAAGCCCAAACATTCATCCCCCACGATTGAAGCAAACCAACAATAACTTCCCGCAATAAATTATTTTCGGCGGCAACAAGTATCTTTTGCCCCGCCAATGCCGTTTGCCCCTTTCTAAAAATGCCGGACATTTGAAAAATATGCTTATCACAGGCAAACGGAATCGTAAATTGAAACCGTGATCCGATGTTTTCCCAACTCTCAACCTGAATTTCACCGCCCATAAGACGAATCATTTCCCGCGAAATGGCAAGCCCCATACCGGTTCCGCTGTATTTTTTTGCAAATGAGGAATCAAGTTGCGAAAAGGAATTGAATAATTGGTGAAGTTTATCCCGCGGAATCCCAATCCCCGTGTCCATGATTTCAAAACGCAACACACAATAAGGAATACCGCCCCTTTCCTGCTGAGAATCCAACCCGACAGAAAGCGTTACACCGCCCCGCTCCGTAAATTTAATACCGTTGTTCAGAAGTTTGAAAAGAACCTGCCGTAAACGACCGGCATCACCATGAACTCGTTGAGGAATATCCGTTAAATAAACACCGCAAAGCTCCAGATTCCGGTTCAACGCCTTTGCCGCTAACGCCGCCAAAACCGATTCCAGCAGTTCCGGCATGTCAAATTCGGCAAAATTCAGTTGAATATCGCCTTCTTCGATTTTGGAAAAATCAAGCATGTCGTCAACTATCGACAGTAAATGCCGACCGGAACCGCGTACCAATTCAACATATTCACGCTGCCCCCGATTCAACTCCGTCTTCAACAACAAATCGGAAATACCAATAACTCCGTTCAACGGAGTACGAATTTCATGGCTGATGTTTGCCAGAAATTTTGTTTTCGCAAGAGAAGATTGTTCGGCTTCGATGCGCCGGATTTGTTCCGTCAAGTCATTGAAACAAACCGCAATAAGTTTTTCACCGTCCCGCCGTTCCAATAAATCAGCCGTAAGTTGGACGGGAAACCGCGTCCGGTCACGGCGTTCCAACTCCGTTTCAATACGCAACATTTTATCATCTTCCGCCTTTTGGAGAAAAACCTTCCAGTTTTCCTCATTCAACAGCGGCGCAAACTTTTTGAAATTCTCGCCGACCGGAGATTCCGGTAATTGGTATCCGAAAGTTGCAGTTCCGATAATATTGACATACTGAATAACTCCGTCCAGATTCAGCCAGAACACCGGCTCCGAAATATGGTCAATCACTAATTGCATTGTCCGCAATGTCTGTTCGGAACGAACCCGGAATGTTTCATCATACAAAAGAACCCCAATCTGATCTTCTTTTGAAGAAAAAACAACGATCTCCTGATAAGGCGTTTCGGAAAACTGCGGAACGTAAATATGATACGTTCCCGAAATTCCGTCTGCCGCCGCATCCAAACCATACCACCATTGCTCACATTTCCCGTTTGCCGGAACCGAAAGAATCCGTGTGTTGCTGAAAATTTGCAAAAACGATTGTCCGTATAAATTGTCGGGAGTTGTTTGGAGCGTGGCGGCGAATGCCGGATTAGCGTGGGAAATCGTATAATCAATCGGTTTGCCGGTCTCATCACGAACAACATCAAGAAGAAGTAAACCATTGCTCATCGTAGCAAAAAGCAGCCGGTATTGTTCTTCGCTTTCTTTGACTTTTTGTGCCGCCCAATAGGTAATAGTAACATCATGGAATTTCCAGATTTGGGCGTAGCGGGAATGATCGCCGCCGGTTTCATTGTTGGCTTCGCTGTTGGTTTCACTGTTGGTTTCACTGTTGGTTTTACTGCCGGCTTCGCTATCGGTTTCGCTGCCGACTTGAACGGCAACCGCATCCCATTCATAAACACGTCCGTCATGAAAATGCAATGTTCCTACCTGAGGTCTTTGATTTTCCGAAAGTTCCCGCCGAGCATCTTGAATTTCGTCCGCATTCGAAGTGAGATTACCAACCTGCTCATCAAACAGGTTTATTGATTTGTCGGACAAACTTTCGGAGGTGATTTCAAATAATTCGAGAAAACGGGAATTAGTATGATATTTTTCGTTGTTCCCGTAGCAAACCAGAATACCAACATCAAGAAATTCAAGAACCACATGGAGAAGTTGTTCTATCTGTTTATTGTTATCGGTAATCGCTTCAATATCGGCAATTGCCGTGTCCGTTTCATCCGCCGCAAAACCGGCAACCCCAATAACCAAAGTTCCGTCCAAAACCGGTTGCAGCCGAACATTGAAAAAGCGGGAACGGAATTGACCGGTAAATTTGGAAATTTCACCATTCAGGGTTTTTTGAAAATATTTGAAAAATTTTGAATGAGGCTCAAAATAATCGTTGATTGTTTTACCGTGAACTTCTTCCGGTTTCAAATTAATCCGGTTAAGTCCTTTTCCGCCGCATTGAGTAATCCGCCCTTGCAAATCCAGACGGAAAGTAATACATTTCGACGAAGGAATAAACTGTTCGAGCAGTTCCAAAGTTGCGTCCGGTGAAGAGGTTGATAAATCGGGCGAGGCAGGTATCATAACACAAAAAGTACATTAAACAATAAACAATTCAAATTATACAACAAAGTATAAGCCGCTAAAATTCAGTGTATTCCGTATTCGGTGTATTTCGTAATTGTCTATTTATTAACCGTTGAATATACGAAATACACGGAATTTGTAATCGTAATAATGTTGACGTACAACTTCAAAGTTAGTTTATTTATAGGGAATAGGACGCAAAAATATTTTTTATTATTATATTCATTTTATATCCTCAAAAAACTTGTGATCTTATCAATTTACTAATTTCCGTGTGTTCCGTATATTCTGTGGTTAAAAACTCTGCGGGCTTGGTTGTTGGCAGGACTGCGGTAAATTAAAGTAGAGAGTTGCATATCGGATAGGCGGACAAACTAATCTTGTGCGAAAAAAAGATACGTATTAACACGTTGCCGAAAAGCCGGCGTATTCAAAACGATCAAAGTTCTGTGGCGGATGCCGATATAGGAATCAATATTAACCGCTTCAATCCGATCCTGAAATTTCCGTTGTACCGATGCGGAAGGTCCGTAACGCCCTAAGGCGTTGATTTGAGTTTCCGAATCATAAAGAAAAGGATAGAACATCAAACGAAAATCCATCGGATTGTACAAGATGAGCGTTTTTTCGACCAATTCAGGAATTCGGGCATATTTTGCTCCTTCTGAAAAATCATGTTGATCGGTTGCCGGCGATGCCATAACCATTCGGATGCGCAGTTTTTCCGGCGGATTCTTTATTGGTAGATTCTCTTTCGGCGGGTTCTCTTCCAGATGGGCGATTGCTTCGCCGAGTATTCGGTTTCCAAAACTAAAACCAAGAAGACAAACACAGCTTTGCGGTTTTAGGGATTGTAAAAAATGCGCCAAATAATATCCGTTGGCAACCGTAACCGGAATTTTGGCGCGAATATCCGGTCGAAGAGCGTGGACAATTCGTTGCGAAGGCCAATTCCAGAATACCATTCGGTAAGATTTATCCGAAGGCAGAAGCCGTGTAATTCCCAAACCGATTTCAATAGTATTGGCGGTGGTGGAGGTGTAGCCTGGTGCGAAAATAATAAGAGGAACGGCGGGGTTGTGCGATTCCGAAAATGCGGCGGCGTTTGCGGGTTCCCAACAATTATTTTGGAGTTGGCGGTATTCGATTTGTGCGAAGTCGGCAATACTTGGGCGAGTCCAAGAGACGGATTGTGTATCGATCATCCAAACATCTTGTTCCGCGTGAAGGATAGTTGTTGATGTTATTCCGAAACACAAAAAAAACAAAAGAACGGAATATCGGAATATTCCCTGAAAAAAACAGGATAACAGATTCATTGTTTTCTCTCTTTGTTTAATGCTTTGTTTAATGATTTTCAATCGCCGGAGTATAAATTTTAAAACGGTTAGGTGAAATTATTTGGCAAAGGAATTTTTTGGAAAACTCTTAAACTTTCAAGTATTTGAAATTTTAACTTAATTACAGAGCAAAGTCAACAAACAAATCTTTTTTAACTGCGCAAACACGTGAAATTAAGAGGAGAGTTTCTAATGGAGAGTTAATGTGGAGAGTTAATGTGGAGAGTTAATAGGGACAGAGTTGATAGTGGAGAGTGTCGCATACGGAGTTATTGCCGCAACATGTTTAATCCGCTTGCGGCACTATCAACGAATCTCCGTCCTGTTAGGGACACAATACCGGTTAGAAACAATAGATATGATATTTTGGCGGAATATTCGCTAAAATCTTGTAATTAAAAGGTAGGCAACCGTTGGGTGAAAGCCCCTCGCCTGAGGGTTGCGTCGGCGTCTGCCGATCTTCGTATATGTGGTAGGGGCGAAAAATCTTTCGCCCCTACATTGCGGCGGTGGGTGAAAACCCTTCGGCGAAAGATCGCCTACCTTTTGCCGGAAAACTTCCGCCGGTTATGCACATTACACCCCTTGCGGGGTTAAGATATAGGGTTAATACTGAAAACAAAGGGCTGAATAGGTTAAAATGGGTTGTTTTTGGGTAACAAAGTGAAAACACCATCCCTGTGATAATTTTTATCTCCCGTGTAATGGGTTCCATCACACGTGTGATGGAGTTCACCACCCATGTGATAGAGTCTATTTCACGTGTGTTTGGGGTGTTTCCTCTCGTGTGACGGGTTTCATCACACGTGTGATGGGTTTCAACACACGTGTGATAGGTTTGCTCACATGTGTGATGGTTTTAAAAAAACGTTTTTTGGTTTTCATCACACGTGTGATTTTTTCTATCACATGTATAGTTTCCGGGCTTTTGTAACATGTTTTTGATAAATCTGCAGGAAATTTTTTATAATTTTGCGGGAAAAAGGCAGGGGCGAAGAGTTTTTCGCCCCTACCACAGCAATATTACGGCGAGGCGGATTCACCGCCGTAAATTGTTCCCATTGCTCCCCATACACCGTAATCCGATGCTCCTCCCGATTCTCCGGTTGGCGGTGCGATGGTTAAGTCGCCGCAATCAATAGTTTCGCTTATAAATCGAACGGAACCGTCAAGCAGAAGGCATTGAACACCTCCCGAATGTTCACTTGATGCGGAAATATAAGCAGCTCCGGTATCACTGCCGGCTGTTCCTTCACGGCAATTGGGCGAGTTCGGCGGTAAAATTGTGTTAAAGGAATTCCACGTTGTTGGTCCATCCCAGGCACGTCGTCCGGTATAATTCCAAATTGCTGTGTGAGTTTCCGATGACTTTTTCTTATAACATTCTTGAGGATTTGTATCACATCCTGTTACACTTTGACCGATATAACCGCTATTCACCAGA
>JAITQV010000255.1 GCA_031288765.1 Planctomycetaceae bacterium | reverse complement strand
TGAATTTTTGTCATGTTGGTTGTTTGGATTGCCTATCGGCAAGCAATCGCTCGGCGAGCGATTGCCTACCTCTTGTCGGGTTGAGGATTCCGATCCGTAGGTTGCGCTACGTTTCGCCTACGGTTATGCACATCACACCCTACCCGCGGGGTTAGAAGAAAAATTCAGTCAAAAGGAAGGTTGTCTTCGTCATTGTCCAACAAATCACCAAATAGAGACTATTTTTTTATGCAATTGACGGGAGGATCGCTTGATTCTCTCGTCCTTTTGACTTATAAATAACTATTAAATTTTTACCGCTCCGGTTTTTTGCCGAAAAATAAATTTTATAGAATCACCTACCCGCTTTTTCCCTCTCATGTCAAAACGCCGTAAATATCAGGATGTTAGTGAATTGATGTTGCCGGAACCCGCCATCATCAATCCCTCCCAAAAACACAACCCCGCCAAACCAAACCCCAAACTTCCTCCCCAAAATCCCAAACCGGCAACAGATTTCCGCCGAATCATTGTTATGCCGTTGCGAATTCTCGGTTCCCTCGCCGTAGGAATTATTATTCTTGCTGTTGTTCTCCCATTGCTCGCCTGGGGAACCCTGATTGAATCGGAATACGGCGCCGCTGTTGCTCGTTTTACTCTTTACGACAGCCGCTGGTTTGTTCTGCTTTGGGCGGGACTCGGTCTCAATATCCTTTGCGCTCTGCTACTTCGGTTGCCTTGGAAATGGTCGCATCTCCCTTTTGTTATGGCACATTGCGGTATTCTTGTGTTGCTTGCCGGTTGCTATCTCACGTGGAGCGGAGGCGAAATCGCCCAAATCACCCTTCCCGAAGGAACCGTCGGAACAAAAGCCATGAAACCCAACCGGCAACATTTTACGATTCGTCCCATTGCACAAAATACGTTGCAAAGTACGCTGCAAAATACTTCGTCAAAACAAGAATCATGGGATATTCCTTTTGAATCGGGACCTTTCAGTTGGGATGATTACGACGCTTCCAATTGGAATCAGCAAAACCGAAAATACCGCACTTCGCTCAGATTGGCAATGCAATGGGGGCACCGCGATAAAGGCGAATTACGTGTACCGCTTAGAAATGTTAAATTCGAAGTGTTAAATTATCTTGCCGGTTCAACAACGGAACCGGTTCCGCCGTTGGAGCTGAGTATTCTCTGGAAAAAGACAATGCGGACAACAACCGATTTGGGCGATGTTAAGGAAATTCCCCGTAATTGGGAGCGGGTTCGGCTTGAAATCAAACCGCAGGAATATTTTGGTCGGATGGAAATTCGCGGCGTGCAAACCGAAATGGCAGGCGGGGAACGAATTAATTACCGTGCCGCAATTTCAATGACGGAAACAGAGGCTTTTCAAAACGGTTTGCCGGATCAAAATACCAACTCCGAAAGCCGGGGACATGTCGTTTTATATCACAACGGAAAAAATTACTCTGTTGATGTTGACCGGCTTCTTCGCGAAACCGAAAACAATAAACGTTTCCGGTTGGACGGAAGCCCTTTTGAACTCGATAAGGTTCAATTTAATTCGCGAGGTCCGGTTATTACTTTTGCTCTTATTACTGTGGGCGGTGAAATTGATCGGCTGACGTTGTTTCCCGATAATCCTGAAATGAATATTCAGGCTCAACGTGCGGGAGTGTTCGGATTTTATTGGCTTAACCCGGAAAAATTAGCGCAAAATCCCGATTACGCCGATCATCCGATCTTGCAACGGCTTAGTTTGCCGCGTCTGGATATTCTGCAAGGAACGGACAAAAATTTGTATTATCGTTTTTGGAATGGTCGGAATATTACGTCGCACGGGGTTGTTCCTTCCAGGAGCGCCGGTAAAAAACCGCAATTTTCGGTTGCGGAAAAGACGCCGGATGAAGCGGAGATTGTTGTGGAGCGTTTTGTTCCGCAGGATTTACCCGGATTGAGGATATTGGCGTTGCCGGTTGGGAGGGGGCAAGAGGCGGTTCAACGTGTTCAGCTTCGTGTTACGATTGACGGCAAAGAAGACACGTTTTGGTTACGGGCGGTGGAAAAGTCGGTTGTACCGCTTCCGCCGGAACGGGATCAGATTCGGTATGTTCACGGCAACACGCAGTCGGTTCAAATCCAATGGAATTACGATACGGTGGAGCTTGGTTTCGGTATTTTCCTGAAAAAATTCGAGATGCGGACGGAACCGGGAACTCGAATGTCGTCTCATTATTCCAGTCTTGTTGATTTTGTTGAAATGCGGAATCATTCGGACAATCAGCCGGATTTTTCACGGACACTTGATGATTTCCGTGTTTATGAGAATGGTCGGAGCATTCTGATTTCCATGAACAATCCCAGTGTTTTTAGGGGAACGGGGCGGAGTTACCGGATTTACCAAAGTTCTTATGCCGGACCTTATCATCCCGACAACCCCTGGTTTTACGAACTTTATGACGGGAACATTTTTGCATGGGAAAAAACACCGCGTGAATCTTTGTATATGAGTACACTTTCCATCAATGCCGATCCCGGACGCGGTTTGAAATATCTTGGAAGTTTCTTTATTATTTTCGGAAGTGCGTGGTTCTTATACCGGAAAAAAGAAAAAAAATAAAAAAGGCGGGGGGGGAATTTTTTTTGATGTGAGGAATTTTGCGATTGACAGGTTTTGGTTTATTGGTATAATTTCACCCATACTTAATTTTCCATTTTTAAATTCAATATTTAGGAGACTAAATTATATTTTAAAAAATAAGTAGCCCGAATTTTTTGTTCGGGTGAAAAAAATATTCGAGTACGTCAACAGCTGTAAAATTCGCTTCGGCGAGCTGTAATTTTCTACAGACCAACGGATTTTCCGTGTAGAAAATTTACTGTGATTCAACAAAGTTGCGTGTCTCCCGTTGAGGGAGCGTCGCGTGTTGAATCACGGGTATAATTCAGTATTACATTTTGAAACATGTAATGCACCACTTTGGTCGGTGGGAATAGACCTGCTTTTATAGCCGTGTCGCTCCTGGTAAAGAGTGACATTTCTGTTGCCGTTTCTCGGCTTAGTGTTTTCCCAAATTTAGCAAAAACAGATTATTTGTTATGTAATCTGTTAAAATACCAACTCTCTTTTTAAAAAGGAGAAAACCATGTGTACATTTTTATTTAACCTTGTGCCGTTTTTAACGGCAATCCTTATAGCATCTTTTATGCTATTAACCTTGTTGTGTACCGGCGGTAATTTCCGTTCGAAGATTCGTCGAACCGAATACCGAAACGGATTTACGCTGGTCGAATTACTGGTGGTAATTGCGATTATTGGTGTGTTAATCGCATTACTGTTACCCGCCGTGCAAGCCGCAAGAGAGGCGGCAAGACGTATGCAGTGTACAAACCACCAAAAACAAATTGTGCTCGGAATGCACAATTACCACGATGTTCAAAAAACATTTTCATGGGGAGCTCGTGGTTTTGCACATGGAACATGGGCAATGCAAGTATTACCGTTTATAGAAAAAAGCCAAATCTCTGCGGAGTATAAGTGGGATATTAAATATCATGATGGAACGAATGCCACTTTATTGAGCAATTTGGTGATTTCCACATACACTTGCCCATCGGACGGTAACCAAAACAAGAGTTCATACGGATCCTATCGGGCACACAATTACGTTGTTTGTATGGGACGTGAGGGAGTTTATTGTTTTGATTATGAACGTGTCATGCCGACGTATGATCCTCGCAACTGTCTGATCGACGGAATAGTTTTTGCCAGAGAATCACAATACCGCGCAATGTTTATAGGAAGTTGTCTTCCTACTGCTAGTTCTACTTTACCGGCTTATCCGCTTACAACGGCAATGGAAGATGTTATTGACGGAACATCCAATACCGTTGCACTGTCGGAAACCGTTCAAGGTCTTCCACTCAGCGGTATTAACGATCTTCGCGGTTTGATTTGGTGGGGAGATGCATGTTATTTTAATACAAATCAAGCACCCAATACAATGGTTGCGGATATTAACCATGCGACTTATCTCTCTTCGACAGCACATATCCAACATCCCTTGTCAGCACTAACTACTTCTGCAACTGGAACTGGTCGTTACACAAGAATGTCGGCGAGAAGTTGGCATTCAGGCGGCGTCAATGCCGGACTTGCCGATGGTTCTATTCGGTTTGTTACAAACCAAATAAATCTGGATATTTGGCGTGCCGCCGGTTCCACAAACGGCAACGAAGTCGTTTCGTTACCGTAAAGCTATTGAATTACATTTTACATTCGACCCCTACCTTCGGGGTCGAAAACAAAATCATAACAATCACAAAAATCACATGTATCTATTTAGTCGTTTGTTTTCAG
>JAITQV010000232.1 GCA_031288765.1 Planctomycetaceae bacterium | reverse complement strand
AATATTTCAACGGAATATTACAAAGATTATTTAAATTAAAAATTATAATTATTGAATTAAAAAATATGAGTTGGGTCAATGAACTTTTAGTTGGCAGCAGTATTGGTCACATAGTATTGATATTTGCTTTTGTTATATCATTAGGTATAGCGTTGGGGCGAATTAAGATATGCGGCATATCATTAGGCATGACTTTTGTGTTATTTGTCGGAATAGCGGCGAGTCATTTTGGTATGCAATTTCCCGACTTATTGTATGTTGACAAGAGCGGCGGCAAACATTTTGTTGATCCTGAAGTTTTGCATTTTGTTAGAGAGTTTGGGTTGATACTTTTTGTTTATGCGGTTGGATTGCAGGTCGGACCCGGTTTTTTTGTTGCGTTTAAGTCGGGCGGGTTGAAGTTGAATTTGCTTGCCGTTGCGATAGTTTTCTCTGCTGTATTGGTTACGGTTGCGATTCATTATATTACAGGAATTTCGATGCCTGTCATGGTTGGTATTCTTTCCGGTGCTATTACGAATACGCCCGGTTTAGGCGCGGCGCAACAGGCTTATGCAAATATGGGATATGATTCGAGTATTCTTGGAACAGCTTATGCGATGTCTTATCCGTTGGGCGTGGTTGGTATTATTTTGTCGATTATTGTGATTCGGATCATATTCGGAATAGACATTGACAAGGAAAAAGAACTTTTACATGTTGCACAAAAGGAAAAGCGGTCTAATACGAACCCCGCCGAGTTAGAAAAACAAGTTCAAGTTAGTGATGAACCTCATTTGATACCGATATTTGTCGGAATACTTTTAGGTGTTATTTTGGGCAGTATTCCGGTTTATATTCCGGGCGTGCCTCAACCTGTTAAACTCGGTTTAGCCGGCGGACCTTTAGTTGTTGCAGTATTGATGGGAGCGTTGGGACAGAAAATTAAATTTCCGTCTCCGATTACGCGTAGTGCTGTTTTGATGTTACGGGAGGTAGGGATATGTTTATTTTTAGCGTGTGTCGGTTTGATTGCCGGAGAGAAATTTGTTGAAACGATTATAAACGGCAGCGGTTTATTTTGGGTTGGTCTTGGTGTGATAATTACGTTGGTTCCGTTGTTGGTTGTGGGAACATTCGCTTATGCGGTGTTTAAGGTTGACTATTTTACGCTTATGGGAATGATTGCAGGCAGCACGACCGATCCGCCGGCATTGTCCTATTCCGTAGGAGCGGCAGGCAATGACAAACCGTCTATCGGATATGCAACAGTTTATCCGTTGACAATGTTTTTAAGAATCATGACAGCACAATTATTAATTCTTTTATTTGCATAAAACAAGACAACGCATAATCAGTAATTTTGAAACAATTTAGCGGATTTTTTTAATTTGGAACTGAATTTTTGCAAAACGGCTGTTATTTAGCCAATTGTAAACTTCACGGTAAAAACAGGTTTGTTGCAAAGTAGGCAACGCCCAAAAAACAACCAATTTATAACAGGATTAGAATACAACACCGCAAACACAGCGGCACAAACATAATGAAACGTTCAAAAATTACGATAATCGGTGCCGGTAATGTCGGGTCAACAACGGCACATTGGGTTGCCGCCGCGGAACTCGGAGATGTGATTATTCTGGACATTCCGCCGACCGGAACGATGCCGGCAGGAAAAGCTCTTGACTTATTTGAAGCGTCGCCGGTTTTCGGGTTTGATGCAACGATAATTGGTACGACGGATTACGCTGATACCGCAAACAGCGATGTAGTTGTCATCACCGCCGGAATTGCACGCAAACCCGGAATGAGCCGCGACGATTTACTGGCAACCAACGCCAAAATTGTCGGTTCGGTGTCCGAGCAAATTGCCAAAACAAGCCCGAAAGCGGTGGTGATTGTCGTGAGCAATCCGCTCGACGCAATGGTGCAGCGTGTTTTGCAGGTAACCGGTTTTCCGCGGGAACAGGTTATCGGTCAGGCAGGCGTGTTGGACACGGCGCGGTTCCGGGCGTTCATTGCTGCGGAGCTGGGCATCAGCACGGAAGATGTTTCCGCAATGCTGCTCGGCGGACACGGCGATACAATGGTTCCGCTGTTGAGTTGCGCTGCTGCCGGAGGGATTCCTGTTACGCAACTCCTTTCAAAAGAAAAACTTGAGAAAATTGTTCAGCGGACGCGTGACGGCGGGGCGGAGATTGTCGGACTCCTGAAAACGGGCAGTGCTTACTATGCTCCGGCAGCCGCAACCGCCCAAATGGTCGAAGCGGTTGTCAAAAATAAACGGAGGCTGATTCCTTGTGCCGTTTTGTGTGAAAAAGAATATAATGTCGGCGGTTTTTGTGTTGGTGTTCCTGTGATTTTAGGCAGCGGCGGCGTGCAAAAAATCATCGAAATCCCGCTCAACGCTGAAGAGGCGGCAAACTTTTCTAAAAGTGTTGATGCGGTCAAGGGGTTGGTCGAAACAATGGAGAAGTTGATCGTGTCGCAAATTTATTGAAAAACTTGTTTACCAACAACAAAATTCGGAACACTGCCGGGAAGTTATACTTTACACGGTTACGAATGGAGTGTTTTAAGATCGCAGGTGTCCCGAAGTCAAAAACGCGTGTCTTTGGGAGAAAGTTTAACATTATTGCGGGCGAGACGTCCGCGTTCCTGCAAAAGACCCGTTTGTTACTGTTCAAAGTAAAAAAATGATCCGCAAACAATTTTTGTTTTTCACTTTTGTTTTTTAACCACTTTATTCCTTGAAAGGAGTTTTATGAGTTTAGAATTGGATTTGAGTTCTTATGGAATTTACGTTGGGCGGGTATTGCGAAATGCTGTTCCCGCACGGCTTTACGAAGAGGCGATCAATCGGGAACACACTGCTGTTACTGATGTTGGTGCCTTAATCAACAGTTCCGGTGAAAAAACCGGACGTTCGCCGAAAGATAAACGGATCGTCAAAAATCCCGAATCAGAAGCCGACATTTGGTGGGGCGACGTCAATATGCCGATGTCCGCCGCCGACTTCGACGAAAGTAAAGTACGCGCTATTGACTACCTCAATACCCGTGACCAACTTTATGTCGTGGATGCTTTCGCCGGTTGGGACACGAAGTATCGGCTTAAAATCCGTACTATCTGTTGCCGGGCGTATCATGCTTTGTTTATGCACAATATGCTGATTCGTCCGACCGCCGAAGAGCTCCGCGATTTTGGCGAACCCGACTTTGTCATTTACAATGCCGGACAGTTTCCTGCCAATCCAATGCAGGAGTCTGTTTCGTCGAAAACCTGTGTTGCGATTTCTTTTGAGAAGGGCGAATTTGTCATTCTTGGTACGCAATATGCCGGAGAGATGAAAAAGGGAGTGTTCACAATTTTGAACTACCTGATGCCCAAGCACGGAATGGTGTCAATGCACTGTTCCGCCAACGAAGGGGCGGACGGCGACGTTTCGCTTTTTTTCGGCTTATCGGGAACGGGCAAAACAACGCTTTCGACCGAACCAAACCGCAAACTCATTGGCGACGACGAGCATTTTTGGACGGAAAACGGCATTGTCAACATCGAAGGCGGTTGTTATGCGAAGTGTATTAACTTGTCCGCAGAAAACGAACCGGAAATTTATCAGGCAATCCGTTTCGGCACTGTGCTGGAAAATGTGGTGTTCGACAACGTAACCCGAACGGTTGATTTTGCCGACCAATCGTTGACCGAGAACACGCGGGCTTCGTATCCGATTGAGTTCATTGCGAACATCAAGAAGCCGTGTATGGGCGGGCATCCGAAAAACATTATTTTCCTATCGTGTGATGCTTTTGGGGTGTTGCCGCCGGTGAGTGAACTCACGCCGGAACAAGCGATGTACCAATACATCAGCGGTTACACGGCGAAGGTTGCCGGTACGGAAATGGGCGTAACGGAACCGCAAGCGACGTTTTCGGCATGTTTCGGGGCGGCGTTTTTGGTCTGGCATCCGTCGAAGTACGGCGAGTTGCTTGCGGCAAATATGAAGAAGTACGGGGCGAAGGCGTGGCTGGTCAACACAGGCTGGAGCGGCGGCAAGTACGGTGTGGGCAAACGTTTGTCGATTAAATACACGCGGGCAATTATTGACGGAATTCACAGCGGTGAACTGACGAAGAGTGCGAAGACGGTTGACCCGATTTTCGGCTTATCAATTCCGTTGTCCTGTCCGGGCGTTCCGGCAGAGATTCTGAATCCCCGCAATTTGTGGTTGGACAAAACGGAGTATGACAAGACCGCCAAACACCTTGCCGAACTGTTCAAAAAGAACTTCGCGAAGTTTGAAGGAACACTGAAATAAATGTCAATCCATTTATTACGGGCGGGAAACGATGTTTCCCGCTTTCTATGTTTGTCCAACAACTTTGAAATAGCTCAAAACTACCGGATCAAGTGTCTTTGATTTCAATTTTCCGTGGCAACAAGCCGATTTCCGAACGTAAACGGTTATTTTCAAAACGCAACAATAAGTGATCGCATTCTTTATCGTTGGATCAATTTGCTGCGTTAAGAATAACGATTATGATGACAAATTCAAAGAATAACACCAAACCGAAAATAGTTGTTTGTCTTGGCAGTTCTTGTTTTGCAAGAGGCAATGACGAAATTATTTGCGTTATTGAAGAATATCTTCTTAAAAATAATTATTGCGATGAGGTTGATCTTGAAATTTCGGGATCACTTTGTCAGGAATGTTGTGCTGACGGTCCCAATGTGTTAGTCAACGGAACTATTTATAACCATGCTGATCCGTGTGTTTTACCGGATATTTTGAAAAATTTATTACCGGAACGAAATAATATTCAAAATCACAACAATAATTCACAGGAACAATAATTTGTAATATTCCGGTATTACGAAAATCCGAACACCCGTAGAAAATCCAACCAATATAATGATAATTCAATGAATATCCATTCGCCGGTTTACACAACAGAAAATATTTGTCAGGATTGTTATAAATGTATTCGGCATTGTCCTTGCCGTGCCATTCGGATTGTCAATGGTCGTGCCGGTGTCATTCGGGAACTTTGTGTTGCTTGCGGAATGTGTGTTCGGGTGTGTCCTGCGAAAGCCAAAAAAATCCGCCCTGATCTTCCGCGTGTCAAATATCTTTTGGGAAGCGGCAAAAAAGTGTACGCTTCACTGGCGCCGTCGTTTGTTAGTTATTTTAAACGTTACGAACCGCAGGCATTGACTGCCGCAATCCTTCAACTCGGATTCGCCGGTGTCAGCGAAACCGCTCTCGGCGCACAAATCGTCAGTGCCGGAACCGCCGCATTTCTGGAACACGCCAATCCCGGAATTTATATATCCGGTGCTTGTCCCGCCGCCGTCGATTATATCAAAAAATATGTCCCCGGTTATGTTGAAAATATTGTTCCGGTTTTATCTCCGCTTCTTTCTCATACAAAATTGTTGCGAAAAATGTTCGGCGAACAGATTCGTATTGTTTTCTTTGGTCCTTGTGCCGCCAAGAAAAACGAAGCTGACCGTCATCCCGAATTGCTTGATCTTGCCGTTTCCTTTAATGATTTAGTTCAACTTTTTGCTTCGGAAAATATCGATCCTGAAACAATTAAACTTGAAGATTATGCAACAATGGTTCCGCAAATTGCCGAAGAGGGCAAAATTTATGCGGTTGAAGGCGGTATGAATGACACTTTGCGCGGAGTAAAAAACGACGTCCGCTTT
>JAITQV010000226.1 GCA_031288765.1 Planctomycetaceae bacterium | reverse complement strand
CCCATGCGGGGCTTTGTTGGGTTGAGGTTCTGATCCGTAGGTTGCGCTTCGCTCCACCTACGGTTATGCACATCACACCCCTGCGGGGTTAAGATTCAATGTTAATACTAAAAACAAATAACCGAAAAGATACCTTGCAATAAATTCCCCGCATGCGATACTATCAACTAACTATCAACTAATATGTTGCCCTACGCTACTGTATTGACTAAAAGGGCTTTCAGCCCTATTGCAAGATGCGGAGAATTTTCAAAAAAGATGCGGTGAAAAATTAAAAAAAATGCGGAGAAAAGTTGATAGTGGAGAGTTGGAGAGTGCCGCATGCGGAAAATTTATTGCAAGATGTTAAATCCGCATGCAAAGATTTTAGTCCCGCAAGGGACGAAATGTGCATAACCGGCGGTGAAGCGAAGCGCAACCGCCGGATCACGTCCCAAAAAAACAAAAGTCCCGCAGGGACGAGATTATCTGCCAACACCGCCATAATCTCGCCCCATGCGGGGCTTTGTTGGGTTGAGGTTCTGATCCGTAGGTTGCGCTTCGCTCCACCTACGGTTATGCACATCACACCCCTGCGGGGTTAAGATTCAATGTTAATACTGAAAACAAATAACCGAAAAGATACCTTGCAATAAATTCCCCGCATGCGATACTATCAACTATTAACTATAAACTATCAACTAATATGTAGGCAACCCAAATAACCAACATAACATAAATTCAAGGTCGGCTATCGCCGACGCAACCGCTACGGCGAGGGGCTTTCACCCAACGGTTGCCTACCTTATGAATTTTTGACGAATGGTTGCCTACCTTTTTTATTTAACCACTGAACACACGGAATACACGGAACAAATAATACAATAAAAATAATACAATAAAAATAATACAATGAACCCCTACAACACTTTCACAATCGACGGTAAACAATTCGGCTATTGTTCGTTGGCGTCGCTCGGTATTGAACTTTCGGCAATCCCCTTTTCAATTCGGATTTTATTGGAATCGGTGTTGCGGAATTGCGATGGTTTTCAAATTACAGAACAAGATGTTAAAAATCTCGCCGGTTGGACACCGGAAGGAATTACAAATATCGAAATTCCTTTCAAACCGTCACGAGTGTTGCTTCAGGATTTTACGGGAGTTCCGGCAGTGGTTGATCTTGCCGCAATGCGCTCCGCCATGAAACGTCTCGGCGGCAATCCGAATAAAATCAATCCGTCAATTCCCGTCGATTTGGTTATCGATCACTCCATTCAAACGGATTTTTACGGCTGCCGTGACGCATTGGCAAAGAATGTTGACCTCGAATTTCACCGCAACTCCGAACGTTACGCCTTACTCCGTTGGGCACAACAATCGCTCAGTAATTTTCGGGTTATTCCGCCGTCGGTCGGCATCATTCACCAGGTCAACCTCGAATTTCTTGCCGATGTTGTACATCAGTCTTCGCATAGCGGTTTGGGCGGTTCGGATTGTTTGCTGTATCCCGACTCTGTTCTCGGAACCGATTCGCACACCGTCATGATTAACGGTCTCGGCGTATTGGGTTGGGGAGTCGGCGGTATCGAAGCCGAAGCCGTTATGCTCGGACAACCATATTACATGCTTGCCCCGCAAGTTGTCGGTTTTGAATTGACCGGTTCGCTCCAACCCGGTGTTACGGCAACCGATTTGGCATTGACAATAACCGAAACCCTGCGGAAAGAAGGAGTTGTCGGCAAATTCGTCGAATACTTTGGTTCCGGCGCGTTCGCAATGCCGTTGGCTGACCGCGCCGTTCTCGCAAATATGGCTCCCGAATACGGAGCAACAATGGGATTTTTTCCCGTCGATGACCAAACGCTTCGGTTCCTCTACGAAACCGGACGTGATCCGCAACAAATCAAAATTGTCGAAACCTATTGCAAAGTACAAAAACTCTTTAATTCGCCGGATCAGCCGTTGCCGAAATATTCCAAAATTCTAACACTTGACCTCGCAACAGTTCAGACAAGTTTAGCCGGTCCTAAAAGACCGCAAGACCGCATAACCCTTTCAACCCTGAAAGAAAACTTTTTGAATGTGTTGACAACACCGGTCAAAGATCGCGGTTTTGGTCTTTCCGCTTCCGAATTGAAGAAGACAGGTTCGGTGGTTTATCCGGTCAAAACGGATCAAACCGACCCTTCGACAATCAGCGTTCCGGTTCATCATGGAATTATTGTTATTGCGTCGATTACGAGCTGCACGAACACGAGCAATCCTTATTTGATGATTGCCGCCGGTTTGCTTGCCAAAAAAGCGGTTGAAAAGGGGCTTCGTGTTCCGGGTTTTGTGAAGACGAGTCTTGCGCCGGGTTCGCGGGTTGTTGCGGACTATCTTGCCAAAGCGGGATTGGATGAACCTTTGAAGACGCTCGGTTTTCATATTGCCGGCTATGGCTGTATGACGTGTATCGGAAACAGCGGTTCGCTGCCGCCGCAAGTTGAAAAGACGATTGTTGACAATAATCTTGTTGCCGCCGCCGTGTTAAGCGGCAATCGGAATTTCGAAGGCAGAATCAATCCGTTTGTTAAAGCGAATTATTTGGCGAGTCCGTTGCTGGTGGTTGCGTATGCTTTAGCCGGACATATCGACTGCGACTTAACCGCCGAACCGCTCGGCAAGGGAACGGACGGAACGCCGGTTTTTCTGCGTGATATTTTGCCTGCCGATGAGGAAATTGCGGAGGCGGTACGATTGGCGGTTGATCCGGAAACGTATCGCCATAGTTATAAGAATGTTTTCGATTCCAACAAGGAATGGAATGCGATTCCGTGCGAATCGTCGAAGTTGTTCCGGTGGGACACGGCAAGCACTTATATTCAGGAACCGCCGTTTTTGACGGACATGACGCTCGAACCGCCCGCGCAAATTCCGGCAATTGAGCGGGCGCGTTGTTTGGTTGCGTTGGGAGACTCCGTAACAACCGATCATATTTCTCCGGCAGGTTCCATCAAACCGGATTCTCCGGCGGGCAAATTTTTAATTGCGGCGGGTATTCCGGCGGCGGCTTTTAACAGTTACGGTTCGCGGCGGGGCAATGATCGGGTGATGTCACGGGGAACTTTTGCCAATATTCGGATTCGGAATTTGTTGATACCGGGAACGGAAGGCGGAATGACAAAACATTTTCCGAGCGGTCAGATATTGCCGGTTTACGATGCCGCAGTCAAATACCGTGAAACGGCAACGCCGTTAATTGTGTTAGCCGGAGCGGAATACGGTACGGGAAGCAGTCGGGATTGGGCGGCGAAGGGGACGGCGTTGTTGGGGGTTAAAGCGGTGATTGCGTCGGGATTTGAACGGATTCATCGCGGAAATCTTGTGGGAATGGGGGTATTGCCGCTGGAATTTGTTCACGGGGCAACATGGCAAACTCTCAATTTGACCGGTGAAGAAGAATTTACAATCCCTGAAATCGGTAAAGATTTTGTACCGGGCAGCGAAATTACCGTTAAAGCCGAACGCGAAATCAAGGCAAATTTATTTAGTGAGATGGAATTTCGGGTTCGGGTTCGTATTGACACGCCTGTTGAATTGCAATATTACCTCAACAACGGTATTTTGCAAACAGTTCTCCGTAACCTCAACAATAGTTTATAGTGAATAGTTGTAATAATTATTCAGGGTAATATTAATATTATCGGCATTATGCATAAAATTTTTGAAACATATCATGAAAATTTTGGCGGTATCGTCTATGAATTTGTAAAAATTTATGTTACGTGGAAGAATGAGATTTTTTCTTTGATTGATTTACTCAAAATCTGGGAAACTCCGCTTGCCAAGATATGGGGTGACGGTGCTCCGGGCGGTTATCATTGGAAGACACCTGCCACATTGTATCGCGAATTAATGGTCAATCCAATTCGTTTTCGATTGAGGATGTCGCAAAAGATTAAACCGAACCAAAAATATTCGCTGATAATTTGGTTTCACGGTTAGGGCGAGAGTAGTAACGATAATACTCGGTAACTTGCACATCTTCAAAAAACGATGAAATTTTTTCCGAATCCTTGTGTGCAAAGCCAAATGAGAGCAATGGATTTAGCGGTAATGTATGGTCTTTCGGCTATTGGGTTGTGTATGATTCTTGGTTTTTGCAACCGTTTGGCATGTTTAGGCGGTGCCGTTTT
>JAITQV010000087.1 GCA_031288765.1 Planctomycetaceae bacterium | reverse complement strand
ATTGCAAAACCAAACGGATCAAAACTCAAATTTAACGAAATCATAACCCAACCGTCTATTTTTATTAACAACAGAATACACGAAAATTAGTAAATTGATAAGATCACAAGTTTATTTTTGAGGATAAAACATGAATACAATAACAAAACAACAATTTTGTGTCCTATTCTCTATAAACAAACTTTGAAGTTGTACGTAAACATATTACTATTACAAATTCCGTGTATTTCGTGTATTCAGAGGTTAATAAACAGACAATTACAGTAATTTCTCTGACCGGATTTCAACATATTTTGACCGGATTTTTGGGTTGACGTTTTCCCCAAACCGAACAATAATAATCCGCAATTGATAATAATTCGATACACACCTGAAAACAAACCCGTAATCGTAAGAGAAATTACATTGTTGTTTCGGGTGATTTCCGGTTAAAATTCAACTCATACCAAATCAACTCAAATCAATACTGGAGAACAATAAAATGGGTAAAATTGGAATTGGTCTCAATTTAGAAGCAATTCGTACTTCGCATAAATCGTTTGAATGGGGAGTTCGGTTTGCCGCTGAATTAGGGTACGAATATATTGAACCGATGGTGCATTGGGGGCGTGAACTGCTGAGTGAAGCACGTTATTTTCACAGTGTGTCCATGCTTGACGATCCGTTTCGGATTCGGGATTGTGCTGAAAAGTATGGTTTGAAACTATCTGCTTTGTCTGCCCATTCACAATTGTCGAAACCGGAAATCGCAGTAGAATATCTGAAACAGGCATCACGGTTTGCCAAAGAATGCGGTGCGCCGGTTATCAACACGCACGAAGGACACAAACAAACCTGGACAACCGAAGAAGAGGATTTTGTCCTGATTAAATATTCGATTACTGAAGCGGAAAAGGTTGCTTCACGGCGCGGTATTAAGATTGGGTTGGAGATGCACCAAACGTATTCGCTCATTCCTGAAAAATATGACCGGATTATGAATCTTGTCAAATCGCCGTGGGTTGGAGCAAATTTTGATACGGGAAATGCGTATCTTGGGGGTCAAAATCCTGTTGAATGGCTGGATCGGATTAAAGATCGTTTGGTTCACATGCACGCCAAAGATATTTCTGCGGAACAATCC
This sequence comes from Planctomycetaceae bacterium, assembly GCA_031288765.1. Classification (GTDB taxonomy): domain Bacteria; phylum Planctomycetota; class Planctomycetia; order Pirellulales; family Thermoguttaceae; genus WRKP01. The sequence goes on along the minus strand of JAITQV010000087.1, from coordinate 3,687 downwards.
AACGCCGAACGCGGTAAAGTAATGGGAACAGCGGTTGGTTGTGCTTGCGGAGACGGCGTGATTGACTGGGAGGCGGTTGTTACGGTTTTACGTTCTTTGCCGCAAGATATTGTGTTAAGTGTTGAGTGCGGCACGCTTGATCAAGCCGCACGAAGTATCGCACATTTGAAAAAAGTAATCAGTCAATAAAAGTTTTACAATATTCACAAGCCGGCATAAAAATTAGGGACATTCAAAAGAAGAAATAGAATTTAGGGTAGATTCCGTACCGCCGGATCCATAACGCATACAGTCCTGTTATGTGCAGCAACAATTTTTATTTGTTTCTTAATATGGTATCAATTTCTTCAACAGTTAAATTAGGTTGTTGATATTTTTCTTTTGTATAATCCCCATAACCATTTTCATACTGTTGAATAAATCTAACCATTCCAACAGGTCCCAATGCGTCTTTTAATGCTTGTAAACCTATTTTTCTAATTTCGATTAAATTATTTACATCAATCGTTGTATTCATTTTTCATTACCTCCAATAAAAAATTTAACGGATTCATTACTTTTTGTACTGTCCAAAAAATTAACAGTGGTCAATATGTGTAATTTAAGACATTTTAAAACAATTCTTATTTTTTGCAACTACTTCTTTTTGAGGAATTGGTAAATGTAATAACCGTTTTTTCCGCCAATCTCATTAATCTCCCAACCGATTGAATAACTATTGTTTATAGTGTTACTCTTAATTTTATAAAAAATCCTGTATCCGGTTTATATTTGGGTAATCCTTGTACTTCAAATTCCCGACCGATTGCACAGCCGCTTTCTACGCCGAATGTTATTCCGCTTGCACAACGATGTTCGTATCCAATTATAAAACGAACATCACTATAATCAATCTTAGCCTCTATTCCTTTTTTTACGTAGTTCCACGAACCATTGTCAAATTCAAACATGCCATAAACCCATCCCGTAAAATTTTGTTTTGAACCTGTATCCCGCCGATCAAAATATGTCAGCCGTCTTGCGATCTTCATAGCCGGAAAAAGTAATTCAACATTGAAATCAGGATTTGGCATCCAAATCAAACCGCCAATCGGTAGCCAATTGTATTCATTATTACGATCAAGATGCGCAACACCAAAAACCAATTTCAATTGTGAATTAACATTCCAAATTCCCGCAACATGTAACGGATAACACATTGACTTACGGTTTCCGCCCTCAAACGTACCGCAATACAAAACCGATACCGCAGTATCAAAAGATAGTTTCCGGTCAATAACAGGAAATAACAAACGAAAATTCACTCCTGTATTGTACAAATCAAGTGAATTGTATGACTTGTGATCAAACTGTTTGTGGCTAAACGACGGCGTAATCATTAACGGTAACTTTTCAGACAATAACGGCAACGCTAACACAACCGAAACATCCGTCTGCACCAAACCCAATCCTTCATTTCCGCTGTCAGGCATCCACAACGAACTGCAACTCAAAGAACTACAATTTAATCGAAATACATTGTTACGCTTCTCATCTTGGGCAACATTCGACAAATATAAATCTACAATCTCCTCCGGCGGCATTAACTGTACTCCATTTGCCTGATCAATATATTTATCCGTATCCGCACATAATTCGGCACAAAAACAAAAAGTTATTAGAAATAACAACGTCAATAAAAATTTAGAGAAATGATATGTCTGTCTTTGTTTTTTGCAATAAGAGAATACTTGAAGAAGAAACTTATTTTGAGGTTTATCAGTTCTGCCCCCCCCCCCCTAGTTTGCCTATTTTAACATCCGATAATTTGGAGAAACTAGGCAAGTTGATTTTGTTTAATAGATTGATAATGATTTTTGTCATCTGATTGATTGGGTTTTGAAAATTACTTGGAAGTGAGTGTTGGTGATTCGGATTTCAGACGTAATCAATAAACCCGTAACAGCCGTTATTATCGGAAATTATTACCTTCATGGTCAATAAATCTGCCGAAATTATGCCGATTTCCCAAAAAAGGATCAAGAGCAAATTTTGAAATTTTTTTTAAGATGTAATGTAGTGAAGATTTAAAACATCAACACTAAACTTCAAGGTTTGTAACCTCCTCACAGCGGAACTTGGGTTAGTTGATAAAGCCGTAAGCGGAATTATCGCCGTTACGGTTTTTTGGCTGTTACGACGGCGGACATTGTTTCAGCGGGAACGGCAAATTGTACTTCCGTAAATCCGACGGATTCAAGATCGGTTTTGACTTCATCGAATGTATATACCCGACCTGTTTTCGTTTCAACAAGCATAGACACATCAAAAAACGCTCCGTCTTTTGGGGCGGTACGTTCCGCATTCATCATAAAATCCCGAATTGCAACTTTGCCGCCGGAATAAAGCGAACGGAATACCTTCTCGTACAATTTTCGGCTTTCACTCCGTCCGAATTGGTGAATAATGGCACTGATCCACGCAAAATCAAAACCGTTTGGCAATTCGTCCCGATCAAAATCACCTTCAACCAATTGAATCCGGTTTTCATATTTTGTTCCGGTAAACCGTTGGCGAGCCGCCGCAATACCCACCGGAAGATCAAAAATTGTTCCGCGCGACTCCGGCAAAGCCTCCAAAAAAGCAATTGTGTATGTTCCGGACGCGCCGCCAATATCGATAAATTGATTGAATTTCAACAAACCGGCTTTTTGAAGCGATAAAACGGTTGGTTCGACCAGCCTTTGGGCGATAGAATTCATTGCCCAAATGAATGAAACGTTGTCTTCGTCTGCGCCGAGAATACTGGGCGGGGTTTCAAAAGGTGTTCCGTTTTTGATTGTTCGGGCGAGTTCCGTCCATGATCGTTGAACGCAAGACATGTGCCGAATCATCGGTATAAACGTTCCCGAATTCCGGCGATCAAGCAAGGTTTGAAACTCTTCGGCAACAGAATAAACGGGTTCGGAACCGGAGGAGATTCTTTTTTTATAAAGATATTCGGTTGCTGTTAACGCATCAAGCAAAACAGTTGTACCGCGAAGGTCTGTTTCACAAATTGTGGAAAGTTCCTGTGCGGAAAGGCGGTTGTCATGTTCCAGAATGATTGTGAACACGTCAAACTCCGCCGCAGCCGCAAGAAGACACGATTCCTGAAATGCCGTTGAAACACGGCAAAGACGAGCAAAAGGGGATTCAATGTTCATAGGAATAAAAAAATACGAGGTTGGTTGAAATAGTTTTATATATTAATTTTATACTATAAAAAATACCTATCAACACATAAAAGGAAAAAAGGGTAAATATTTTGATTTTGTCCTATGGGCAAATCAAATTTTCGGTAATTCCTCGCAAATAAATACCCTGCGGTATTATTGGGCGTTTACCGGTATATTTATAGGGACAGTTGTCCTCTAAACAAAATAGAAATACGTCCCCCTTTTTCCACAGACTAAACCGAATACCTTAAAATATGAACCGTTTAATTTTCAAGATAGATACGCCGTTCAGAGAGATAAACGCGTTGTTCGGAGGGGCAAATGCGCCGCGTATTTGGGCAAATGCGCCGCGTATTTAGGCAAATGCGCCGCGTATTTGGGCAAATGCGCCGCATATTTGGGCAAATGCGCCGCGTATTGGGACAAATGTGTCGCGTATTGGGGCAACTGCGCCGTATCGATTACTTTGTTTGGATTGTTTTTTTAACAC
>JAITQV010000077.1 GCA_031288765.1 Planctomycetaceae bacterium | reverse complement strand
CCATTCCGCTTAAAGCCGAAAAAATCTGGTCACGCGAAGCCGGTTCCGCAACCATGAAAATTGACGGCAATACCGTAACCATTGAAGCCGACGGAACAAAAGATTGGGCGGTTGAACTCTGTAAAGGATTTCCGGTTGAAGCCGGTGAAATGTTTTTGCTTTCCGCAACAGTTCATCATTTCAAAGGTTCCGGTCGTGCGAATCTTACAGCCGCCTTGTTCGGAGCGGACGGAAAAATTATTAACTGGACACACGGTAATGATTCCATTCGTGACGAAACCGATAAACGGATTCTTGAAACAGAGTTTATTGTTCCCGCCGGAACCGGTTATAAAATTTTGCCGCGATTAGTTGGTCACGGTCAGGCAACATTTTTTGTTTCCGATTTCAGTTTGATCAAAACAGGCAAACTCGAATTGAACAATACAACCGCCGATATTCCGGTTGCCGGCGAAGGACGTTTCGAATATCCGATTACTTCAAAGGACTTTGCGAAACACTGGCTGCTCCGTTCACACGGTAAATTATTGAACACCTTTTCGTTGGATAATTCCGTTAAGTTTAACGATAACGCAACGTTATTGATCAAAAGCAACACAGAACGGAAAACAACATTTTTTCCGCAAACAACAATTGCCGTTAAATCGGGAGAGCGTTTTTTTGTTTCATTGTGGGTCAAACTCGAAAGCGGTAAAGTTTCGTTGGATATTTTGCCGTATAATGCCGGTTTGATTTTGGGAAACCGTATCGCTAATGGAACATTCGCTCCGTCTGTTCTCGAAGAAGGAAATGATTGGGCAAATATTCATGTTTATCTGACAATTCCTGAAGGGATTGAAAGTTTTTGTCCCGTTATTACCGCTGATCCCGAAACGGTATTTCGAATCGGCGAATTGAGTATCGAACGCCCCTTGCCCCGCGATTTGAAACAATCGGGAAAAAAAGTCAACGGTTTTGCAGTCAAACGAATTGAAGAGAAATTAGACCGCGGTCTTGTTGCGATAAAAACGGTTGACGGTGTTTATCTTAGTTGGCGGTTGTTCAAGGACGACAAACCCGACACCGGTTTCCACGTTTACCGAATCAATCCGGACAGTAAGGAAGTTCAACTGACGAACAAACCAATTACCGAAACAACGGATTTTATTGACAAAACGGTTCCCGATAACGGAAATTGTCAATGGTTTGTTCGGGTTAATGAAAACGATGTTCCTAAAAACAGTATCAATAACAGTAATGTTAATAAATATGACATTAATAAAAACGTTTTGAAAACCGATACGATTACTGCCGTCGACAAACCGTATTATTCGATTCCGTTGAAAACCGAGAAAACGTTCCAATATATTGCTTTTGCCGATCTTGATGGTGACAGCAGGCTTGATTATGTTATAAAATCGCCGAACGCAAATATTGATCCGTATATTCATTACTGGAAAGCAAGTCCCGGAACATTCCGGTTACAGGCTTACAATGCTGATGGGCGGTTTCTTTGGGAAAAAGACCTTGGTTGGGGAATTGAACAAGGGATTTGGTATTCGCCGTATATTGTAGCGGATTTGGACGGTGACGGTTGTGCTGAAGTTGCGGTTAAAACAGCTCCTGAGGGAGCGGATCCGCGTAATGTTACGGGCAGAGTTTACAGCGGTGCGGAATATCTTTCGATTCTTGACGGTCAAACCGGCAGGGAACGTACTAAAATTGATTGGACGGAGCGCAACGGACTTGGATATAATCTTTCATGCCGTAACCAACTTTGTGTTGCGTATCTTGATGGTAAAACGCCGGCAATTATTGTACTTCGCGGAACGTACACAAGAATGGTTGCGATTGCGTATCAATTTCAAAACGATACATTGGAAGAACTCTGGCGTTTCAATAACTGTTGGCAACGTGAACTTTGGGGGCAGGGGGCGCACACAACACACGCCGTTGATCTTGACGGAGACGGTTGTGATGAGGTGATTCTTGGTTCGACAGTGCTGGACGATGACGGTACGGTGCTTTGGTGTACAAAATTAGGACATCCCGATCATGTTTATATTGGTGATCTTGACCCGAGACGTTTGGGGCTTGAGGTGTTTTACGGTATTGAAACACGGCAATCCAAAAACGGAATCTGTATGGTTGATTCTCAAACCGGTGAATTGATTTGGGGGATAGATTTTCCGACGACGCATATTCATGGACAAGGTTTTTGTTCTGATATTGACGTTTCGCAAGCAGGTTATGAGTTGTGGAACGGGGAACGTGATAATGAGGAGTTGCGATGGCTGCGTAATACCCAAGGCGAAGTTCTTTCTATTCCCAAGCAGTTTTCGCGCAAAAATTTGAATCCGGATGCGGTTTGGTGGGATGGAGATTTGCAGCGGGAAATGATCAGTGGTGGTTATCCGGTTGATTTTCCGTCGTATGAAAAAGCGGATGATGTACGATTTGCGGGGAGTATTCGTTTAATTGGCGATGTTGTTGGTGATTGGCGGGAGGAGGTTGTTACATCGTTGGACGGCGAAATCCGAATTTACACAACAACAATTCCCGCAACCGATCGCCGTCCCACTTTCCTGCAAGATTCCAATTATCGTGCTACATTGCGTGAAAACACAATGGGTTATCAACAAATTCCGGTACCATCGTATGAATTAAAACATTAGCTTCAGGAGTTTATTATCTCGTTGATTGGAACCAAAAACGCAATAATAAGGTAATGAAGTTGTTTTTGGGGAGAATTACTTACTACTGTGTGGTTGGTTTGTAAAAAAATTAGGTTGGAAATAAGGTTTGTCCTACATAATTGTTCAACAATTACCCGTTAGGGCAAGCATATTGGTAGAAAAAACGTTGTAAAAAATGGTCTTAACCCCGCTAGGGGTATGATGTGCATAAGCGTTCATAAGGTAGGCGACCGTAGGTGAAAGCCTTTCGCCGAAAGGTCGCTTGCCGGTAGGCAACCCAAATAACCAACATGACATAAATTCATTGTCGGCTGACACCGACGCAACCGCTACGGCGAGTGGTTGCCTACCTTGTGAATTGTTAATCATAAAATCTGCGTCATCTGCGGACAAATCTTAACTCCGTTTGCAACACAAACCACAAACCCCAAATCTGTGATTTCCAATAGCGTTTTTGTGAATGACTGAATAGATACAAATAAAATCCCGTCAACCCTGTCACAAAGATAGTTTTAGACAACGATTTTTAGAGTTATCTTTTGGCGATGGCGAAACGGTTAATGGTTTAGAAATTGTCTTGCCCAGATCAAATCGGGATTCGCTTGAACCGCCGTTTGAAATTCCTGACGAGCAGCTGTTTGGTCGTCTCTTGTAAGGTAGAGTAAACCGGTCAAATAATGAAACTGTGCAAGTTTTTCGGAACGCGAACCGTCCTCGCCGAATTTTGAATATTCATCAATTCCTTCCTTGTTTTCTTTTATTTTTTTAATTGATTCGGCAAGAGCGTCAAATTCCTTGTTGCCTGCCGTTAGATTGCCGAGTTCCTTAAACGCCATACCCCGAAAAAAAGCAAGTTCTGCCGCCCCGCGGCGATGGACATCGGATTGACTTGCTGTTTCAAATGCTTTTTTTGCTTCGGTATCATTTTTCAATTCCTGATACGCTTTACCAAGAAAATAAAAAACCTTCGCACTATGACCGCCGCCGGAAGGACGCCCCACTTCGAGATTTTCGGGATACGTATCCGCAATTTCAAATTCTTTAACAGCTCCGGCAAAATCTTTTTGTTTTAATTTTTCGAGACCGGCGAGCAAATGGGCATCGACAAAATAACGATGAACATCGCCGCCGCCTTCCCAAACATGAAAATGCCGCGTTTCAAGAATTGCTATTGCCTTATCAAACTGCCCCGCCAGATTGAACATTCCAAGCAGCCGAATAACCGCGTCATCGTGTTTTCGTACAACATCGCCGAACTTTTCGTACAAAGCAAGCCGTTCCGTAACAGATTTAGCGGATTGTTCGTACAATTTATCCAGTTCAATGAGCAATCGCGGTGTTACGGTATTCATTGAGACCGATTTCTCATACACGGCAACCGCTTTTTCCTTTTCTCCCTTTTGTGAATACGCAAAACCAAGATTACGAAGCACCGAACCAAATTTCGGATCAATTTCCGCCGCCTTTTCCCAATTGGCAACCGCTTTCTCTTTTTGTTCCAGATAATAAAGCAGATTGCCGAGATAATAATATCCCGACGGATTATCCGGCATCAGACGTATTGCTGTTTCAAAGATATTAATTTCTTCGGGACGAAACGGAAAACAACGGTCTGGTGAAAGTTTGGCGGCTTGGTTACAATAAAATTCTCCTTGTTCTTTATTATTTAGTTTTATCGCACAAAATGCCGCGTAAAAGGACGGCAACGGTGAATCAAACGGTTTTCCTTGTTCTATTGCTGTTTCGAGAAGTTGCAGGGAATCGGAATACGCGCCGAGTTGTATGTAATCCATTGCCAACTCAAGAACTTCCTGCAACATAATCATACCGTCGCCGCGATAACGCAATTCCTTTGACAGAAACTCTTTTGATAAGAATTCTTTCTGATCATTGCCAAGCAATCCTTGTTCTATAATCGCCCAAAAATCAAGCGGATCAATTTCCAATACCTGTTTCAGTATTGCCGATGCTTCCTTTTTCCGTCCAAGTTGACGCAGAATAAATGCTTTGATTGTTGAACTCTTTGGATTTCGTGCGTTAAGTTGCAGCGACGAATCAATCAATTGAAGCGCGGATTCAAAATCATTTTCGCGGCAGGCGATTTGAGTCAATTTCAAATACGCCGCTGATTGATATGTTGTGTACCATGTTGCTTTCCAAAACTGATCTTTTGCTTCTTTCAACTTCCCCTGTTTTTCCAAAACATTACCGAGATAATAATTCGCTTCAAGATCGCGCGGCGCGGTATAATTTTTCGACAACCGATCAATTGCCCGTTGCAAATATTCCGCCGCTTCGTCCCATTTTCCTTGTTTTGCAAGACGAATTCCGATTACAGTATTGACTCGCGAATTATTCGGGTCTCGTTTTAGTGCTTCGTTATAATAAAGCATCGGATCAATTCGGGCATTATGGAACTGCTCCAAACGAAGTCCGGTCAAATATAATTCTTCAACCGTTTTATATTCATCGGCAGGCTTTGTTGTTTCGACAACTTTCGGCAATTCTTTTTCTGTTGCGGATTTCGCGATGGGACGGTAAACAACAAGTTCTTTGTTGTCTTCCGTAAACAGCGCAACGAAAAGATCGGTATCCGGTGTTGTTTCGGGAATATTGATTTCCTGAACAAAAGGATGTGCCGGATCGATGTCGATGTTTTTTTCGTATAAATTTTTTCCGCCGATGCGAAGAACGGCTCGGGCGTTTTTGTACTTTTTTGTGGTGTTGAATCCGAAGAAAACGGAATTGGGGGAGATTCGTTCGATATTCACTGCGGCATTTTTGTTCGCTTCCTTAACACCGCGCAGTTCGCGAATCGGATACCAAAACTGTACAAATTCCCGGATTTCACCGGGAGCAACCCAACTATAATCCGGCTGATTATCGGAAAACGCGCCAACCATTAGTTCGAGATATTGTCCATCGTTATCGGTGAGCATTTTTTCCCAAATCAACGATTCCGAATTATTGCCCCAGAGGAAAAACTTTTTACCGCCGACAATATGATGATTGGCAACATGAGTTGTTCCGGCGTGTTTGGCGTGGTCGTAACCGGCAAAAAAATCGTTATCGAAATCCCACGCGAAAACGGAAGCGGGACCTTCGGTAAAATTTTTCCACCAACTTATATCTTGATCTTTGTCAATGGGCCAACGACGAAACTCTGTTTTTGAATGTCCGGTGCCAAACTCTGTTGTCGGCGGAAAGTGAACCTGATAATTTTCGTCACAATGTACGGAAACGTTTGCCCAATACAAAATTGATTGAATGAACGGAGTCCGGTTTATAATTTTGACTTTTGCTTCGACCAACGAAGAATCGGGATAAAGCGACAATCCGACAGACCATTTGAGCCGATGCCGAAATTCTGTTTCGCCAACCCAAATTGTTTTACTGCCGTCTTTGTTTTCAACAGTTTTGTAGTCAATGGGCATGAAACTACTGGGGCGGTGATGATGTGGGAGATTCCATTCGACACCGCCGGACATCCATGCGCCGAGCATTCCGATCAATGCGGGTTTTACGACATGTTGCCGGTAAAAAAATTCGTAACCATTGGTTTTATCGGTTGCCGAAAGAATTCTGCCGCCGATTTCCGGTAACACACAAAGTTGTACAAATTCATTTTCGAGACAGACGGCGTTGTATGTTTCATTGACTTTGTTATCGGTCAGAACATCGTAAAGCGGATACGGATAAATATGTCCTTGTGCGCCCTGATAAACTCGACCGGTAAAATAAATCGGATTCAATTCCGGTTCACCGATCTTATAAGTTGGTAACATTAAAGGTTTGGTTTCGAGTTTAACTTCCTGAGCGAAAAGTCCGCTCGCAAAACCAAAAACAATACCCGCAACAAAAATAATACAAAATCTCATAATATTCCTTTCTTTTTTGAAACTGTTGGAATTTTGAATAAAACTGAATTTCTTTGACAATTATACATTATTCAGTGGGATTTTTCTAATTGTTTCCCATTTTGTGAGACAATTAAAATTCAGGAAAATTTGTCTTCACCTCGCAAGGGCGAGATTATTCATAACCGCAGGTGAAGCGAAGCACATCTACGGATCGGATTCATTCATATTATCAAAAATTTACGTGTTATCAATTAGGTGTAAGCAAAATATTGTTTACACTTTAATTGGAGTTAAGGCTTTGCGGTTAATTGGATTTGTCCGATTTTATAACGTTTTTGTCAGTCGGAATCGGAAAGCGGCAACGCAATTTGCGGCGTTCCGTCACGGCGACCGACAGAAACATAAACATTATAATTTCCCGGTTTTGTTGCGGGACCCATTAAACCGATACGAAATTCGCTTTTAACCTCATGCTCTTTCGTTTCGTTTGGCGGAGCAACCGAAAGTGATTTGACGTCAAATGAATCCTCAACCAGTACGGAAACAATTCCGTCTTTGTCATCTTTGATTGTCAGAGCCGGAAAACCGCCGCCGTAACAAGGTGCAACACCGGTATTCGCCCAAATCCAGTTGACGGAAAACGGAGTCGTAATACTGACTTGTTTTGGATACCGTAATTCACGAAGTTGTAACCGATAACCAAGACGTTGATTGATTTTCTCAATAGTTTCTTTGTTTTCTTTGAGGTAAATATCCGGCCACCAATGAATCGACATAAAACTGGCTTGGTGGTCTTCAACTATTTTTAAGAGTACATCACCACTCCATGTTTTCTGTTCTATTGTATAGCCGTAATGCCCATGTTCCAAAATAATCGGCAATGTTTTCGAAAATAATTCTCGTGCCATTTTAGCGTTATCCCAAGGTTTATGTGGATACGGTCTTACTAACATGCTGTCGTCTCGAAATGTAACACCTTGTGAAAAAGCGTATTCCATACCAGGCCAAGGACCGTCACCTGCCTTTGAAATACTGTCACTGATACAAAGCAATGTATCAGGAAAATGTTTTTTATGCAGGTTGATATGGATTTTCGTTATTTTATCCGTTTCTTCTTGTGAAAGCCGATGTTCATACCATGTATGTCCTTCTCCCCACATGCCGAAACTTCCGATATCGATAAACTCAACATCAGGATTATTATTGTATCGTTTTCCGGCGGCTGCTAAAAAATGGTCGAGTTTTTCCAAAAAGACCGGATCATCATAAAAAGGAACCCAACCTCCTTGTCCGTTTTCTTTTTTTCCGTAAGGATGTTGCTTATCGAAATTGATTCCTTTTGCTCCGGCTTTACGAACCCACTCTGGTGTGCCACAGCCAATCCCAAATTCGCAACAAGTAAAACGGAAAGCAATTTTTTTTCCTTTGGCAATCCAACGTTGTGCCGGTGTATCAACAATTGCCCAGTTGAATTTGCCTTCTTCCGGTTCAACGGAAGACCATGGTAATCGTAAATAAATGGTCGAACAACCGGGAAACCAATCAAGTGTATCAGACGGTTCCAATTTTGCACCGTAAATACTTACCCCATTCGAATAAAAATGCATCGTCCACCCCATTCCGGGATTGAGAAGCACTTCGCCGTTATCTGAAGGTCGGACAACGGTGTCTTCCGCAACTGATTTTTGTACTGTATTAAAAAACAAAACAAATAATACAAAAACAAGAACAATTTGTCTCATTTGTAAATTCCTTTCTGATTTGAAAAATATTCACTAATAGTTTTTTAACACTAATAATGATACAAAAAAAATTGGATCACTCTCTTCGTATTGACTTTCATTTGACATTGAAATAATAAAAATTCTACCGGAGGGGTATATTATTAGTTTCCATTATTCCCTCACAACAACAATCTCAATATCAATGGTCATGATTTTTTATCTGACATGTTTTTCTCTTCTTTTCCCTTGAGCTTCTTGTGAAGTATTTTTTCACAGGGAGATAGGAAAAGTAAAGGAAAAAGGGGGGGCGAAAAGTTTTTTCGCCCCTTCTTTAAGGTTTCTTTAAGGTGTGAGAGATTCGGAACCGGCAATTGATCCCATTGCTCCCCAGACACCAAAATCACTCGGACCGCTTGTAACTTGTTTCGGTGTGGTGATTCCATTGGAGATACAATCAATTGTATCCGAAATAAACCGTACCGATCCATCAAACAAAGCCGCGTTTACCCCTCCTGAATGTCTACTGGACGCAGAATAAACTCCCCAGTCAGCGTATGTACTGTTTGCGCAGTTGGCGGTATTGGGCGGTAATACAGTACAAAATCCCGTAGGATTCACAGCAAAACTATAAAAGGCATGATAACCGCGGTATGCACAATAAGTAGTTGCAGTAGTACTCCAACCACTATAAGTATATGTTGACTTGTAGAATTTTTTGTTACTAAGATCAAGATGATCGAGACATTGACGCGGATTTGTGTCTAATGATGTGATTCCATTCATTGAAGCAAGTCCGGCTTCTCGGTCATTAGTGATTTTCGCGGCTTTCGTTTCACTGGCGGCAATCGTGTTACTGGTTCCGTCGGAGATGGCAGCCAGATTCTTCCATACGTCTCTTATAAAAGCAGAACGTCCTCCAACAGGATCACTATTTGTCATATTACAATTATGGTTTATAGCATCTCCCAAAGAGTAAACAATATTCGTTCGTGTCATTTCAATATCTTTCGTTTTGGTATTGCCATCTGATGGACAACAAATCGTTGGGATAGTTCCTCGAATGGGTGGTTGATCATCACAAGATCGCCAACAACCAGCACTTGGGAAAGAACCCGGATGAACAAAATTGACAATCGACTCGTAACGTGGCTCTTGTTCCATAAATGGAAGTAAAAACGTTGTTGGTGCCCAACCTTCGTAAGCTCCAATCGCACCGGTTGAATCCTTATTGACAACCCGCCCCCGCAATGCTGGTAAACCTCCTGCGGTGTCATGGTAATTGTGCAACGCAAGCGCATATTGTTTAAGATGGTTGGTGCACATCGAACGTCTTGCCGCTTCTCGTGCATCGCCGTTTAATGTTTGGGGAGCGTATGGAACCCGGCAAGGCGGCGAATCATTACGATAAAAAAACCATTGCAGGAATGAAATATTCCTGCTTTTTCCTAAATTTTATTATGAAAAATTCCTTTTATTTTTTTATTCCAATATTTGTTTTGACACTATTTTCCGGTTGCGGTGGTAATCGCCCTGATGATTTACCTCAATTGTACCCGTGTAAAATAAAAATTTTGTTCAAAAATGAACCGCAAACCGGAACATCGGTTAGTTTGGTCAGTCAGGACAACAAATGGGGTGCTATCGGTGTTACGGGAAATAATGGAGTTGCAGAGATGAAAACTCAGGGAGTCTATCCGGGTGTTCCGGCAGGACGATTCAAAGTTCTCGTTTCAAGATATGAAGTTACCTCTCGCGGCGATGAAATTCCGCCCGACGAAAAAATGTTGTTCAATACGGTGTTTGCGAACATAGAATCAACACCGCTTGAATGTACAATCGAAAAGAAAAACAACGAATTGACATTCGAAGTTTATTAAATTATCCTTTCAACCGGAAAAACCAACCAATTTTAACCCAATAGAAAAACCTATGAAAACATTTAATTTATTTTTGACAATTCTGTTTCTGTTTATTTTAAGTAGTTTGGCGGTCTGGGCTGACGAAACTCTGCCACAACACGGTATCTGTGCTCATCGTGGTGAAAACGGCGTTTTCCCGGAAAACACCGTGATCGGATTCAAAGAAGCAGTACGTCTAGGTGCCGCCCAAGTTGAGTTTGATGTCCGGCGAACAAAAGATAACCGACTCATTATCATGCACGACGCAACTGTTGATCGAACAACCAACGGTACAGGTAAAACAACCGATTTGACGTTTGAAGAAATTCGTAAACTCGATGCCGGAATTAAAAAAGATAAACGGTTTGCCGGTACACTAATTCCGACATTTGAAGAAGCACTCGATTCATTACCGCGAAACGTTTGGATTAATGTTCATGTTTATGCTTCGAATCCGACTGAAATTGCAACGATTATCATCGAAAAGAAACGGGAACATCAGGCGTTTATGGCATGTAAACGTAACTACGCATTGGAAGTCAAAAAAACCTGTCCGCAAATTAAAATCTGTAACATGGAAAGGCAAGGCGGTAATATTTCCCAATATATTCGGGAAACGATTGAATGGAAATGTGAGTTTATACAACTTATAGGAAAACTTGGTTCTCCGGAAGAAATGAAAGCGTTAAAAGATGCCGGTATCCGTATCAATTACACGATTACCAAAAATCCGCAACACTTCAAAGAACTTATCGAAGCCGGTGTTGATTTTCCGCTTGTTAACCGTACCGCTCATTTTGTTGATATTGCCGGAATACTTGGTGTGTTAATGAGTGATCATTGATCCGCAATTACACTAATACCCTAATTAAAAACTAAAAAATAGGAATTATTCGGTGGAATTTTCTTTCTTGCAATATTTCAGTAAAATATTGAAAAGAATTTTCCGCCGAATAGTTATAAAATTTGTCGCAATTATGGAGGTGTTATATTTAGAGGTCTTCCGAAAAATCTTTGAGCGATTGGCAAGTCATAGCCGATTCCGTCAACGAAGATAACACAATCGAATCACGAATCGACAATACTTTATTACTGATTGATTGAGGAACCTGCTTTTTAAAACGCATTTTCAGAATATCGAGAACCGCCTCCGCTTTTCCTTTGGCAATTCCCTGTTTTTTTCCTTCCAAGAATTTATCTTCAAAAATCGTGGTAATCATATTTTGTTTCTCCTGTTCGTTAAAAATCGGACTTAAAACACGGTCAATTTTGTAATGTGTTTAAGAGATGGATTCAT
>JAITQV010000047.1 GCA_031288765.1 Planctomycetaceae bacterium | reverse complement strand
ATTTATTGTAAACTTGCATCTTTTCCATCGGAAACATGAGATAAATTGCAAATGATTGATGGGTGTATTGTGTTGGCTCCTGCCATTACCGAACCATCACCAAAGGCAAAATTACATATTCCCGGATGATAACTGCCAAAACCGAGATTGGCTAAATCCAGATTTTCTCCATAATTGATGTCTTTTACAATTTGGTTTGTTGTTTGACCTGGATCATAATATTGAATATTCACTGCATGGGTTTGTTCTCTTCCCCAGTTTGAAGTATCAATATAAGAACAATCAATTAATTGTTGCCGTCCGCCGGGATCCATCATAGCCGCTTGATTCGAGCATTTTCCCAAATTGTTTACAGGAATATGTTTTTCCCCTAAAACGATTTGATGTGATGTTCCGTCCAACCAATAAGCCATCGTGGTTCGCAGTCTCCATGAGGTATAATCATTCGTAACGGTTAGATCGGAAGCTTTAAAAGGACCGACAAAGTTCGAATCTGTACCCAGACTCACATCATGGTATTGATACCAATAAGGAGTTTGATTTCTTTCCAGAACGATAGGAAATTTATAATCGGCAACTGCACCAGGTTTGAGTGTTGCATCATCCGGTGTAATTTGCATTCCGGATCGTCGGGTTGGGCATTTGACAATGGAAAAACTGCCAAACCCTTTGCGTTGGTCTTCCGATAAAATGTTCTTCCACCAATTGGCACCTTCACTTTTGGTATTATTATGGGTACCGCGAAACACATCAAATCCTTTCCGTGCAGTTGAAGGTGAAGCAAGATTGACGGAGTTTAGGTTGACCAACGTATCCCAAAGAACTTGTTGTTCGGCATAGGGATAGGTAAACACTAATAAATTGGGTCCGTATTCAACACTTGCAGGCGGAAGACCATTGAGTGTATCGTGGAAATTGTGCATTGCCAAAACCATCTGCTTGAGATGATTGGTACACTGAGCCCGTCTTGCCGCTTCCCTTGCTGCCTGCACAGCCGGTAACAGCATTGCGATTAACACACCAATAATCGCAATTACTACCAACAATTCGACCAACGTAAATCCGTTTCGGTATCCGGTTCGACGAACCTTCGAACGGAATTTACCTCCGGAACACAACAGAGTACATAGCATAAAAGATGCTATGAGGTTTACCATAAAACATGGCAAAAGGTTAAATAAACATTCAAACATAATTTTTTCTCCTTGAGAAAAAAGGGAACATATTAACAGATTACATAACGCATAATCTGTTGTTGCTGAAATTGGGAAACAAACACTAAGCCGAGAAACGGCAACAGAAATGTCACTCTTTGTCAGGAGCGACACGATTGCAAAAACAGGTCTATTCCCACCGACAAAAGTGGTACGTTACATGTGTTAAAATGTAATGCTGAATTATACCTATGACACTGAACGCGACGCTCCCCTTTCGGGAGCCACGCAACATTTCAGTGTCAAGTAATTTTCTACCCGGGAATCCGGTTGTCATGTAAAAAATTACAGATCGCCAAAGCGATTTCGCAATAGTTGACGTACTCGATTATTTTTTTCACCCGAACAAAAAATTCGGACTACATTTTATTTTTTAAAATATAATTTAGTCTCCTAAATGTTTAAAATTAAAACGTCGAAATTATTTAGTTTGTTATTTTATATTTAAAAAAATATCGGTCAAGACACCCTCCTCAAAAAAATAATTTTCGTGTCTTTTTATATTTTATTTTTTATTTGTATTTATAGAAATCTCCTACGAAGGTTTACTGATTTGTTTTATTTAGGAACACAATGTCACACAAAAAAATTTTTAACCGCAAAGTTTTTTTCCGGTCTCTTGAAAAATATTCGGTCGTTTTATTGACAGTCTTCGGGAAACGTTTTATACTTTCTACACTGTTGCTCGAATTGACGTGCCCCGCGATAAACCGAAAACGGTAATTTCATGCGGCAATACAATCAATTCAACAAAACCTCGTTTACAGCAACCGGAGATTACAATCCCCACAAATTATCGTATCACTGTCTTGCCTAACGGCATCCACACTTTTTAAAATGGAGAATTCACTATGAAAAACTTTATGTTTCTGAAACCTTTTGTGATTTTGTTGACAACCGCCGTCACGTTACTGTTTGTTTTATCGGTAACAGCAAAAGAACCAACCTTCAAAAAAATTGTTCTTTCCGACAAATTTTATGCGGAAGGTTCCCATTACGGAGACTTCAATAAGGACGGAAAACTTGATATTGTTGCCGGTCCTTATTGGTATGCGGGACCGGATTTTACAAAAAAATACGAAATCTATCCGGTCGAAGCGTTCAATCCGGAAGGTTATTCCGATAACTTTACGGTTTTCGGTGTTGATTTGAATGGCGACAGTTGGGACGATGTGTTTGTTTGTCCCCATCCCGGAACGCAAGGATATTGGTTCGAAAATCCGCAGAAAAAAGATGGACATTGGACAAAACATCTCGGTCCCGCCGAAGTCGGAAATGAATCACAATCTTGGACGGAAATCATTAAAGGCACCGGAAAAGGTCCCATTTACAATATGAACGGTTATCTCGGTTTCGCAACTTTCGAAATCAAAAACGCTCTGCCCGATTGGACTTTTCATGTCGTTTCGCCGGAAGATAAACGGTTTCAACGTTACACACACGGAATCGGTTACGGCGACATTAACGCAGACGGTCGAACCGATCTAATCGAAAAAGAAGGTTGGTGGGAACAACCGGAAAATGCCAACAAAACTCCTTGGACGTTTCATCCGTTCAAATTTGCCGACGCCGGAGCGCATATTCTTGTTTATGATGTGAACGGCGACGGCTTAAATGATGTTGTAACAGCGTGGCATTGTCATCTTTACGGACTGGTCTGGTACAAGCAAGTCAAAGATATTGACGGTAAAATCACTTGGGAACGATTCGAAATTCTTCCCATCGAACCGGATTTGAATTCCGACGCGTTACGGATTACGCAGATGCACGCTTTTGATGTTGCGGATTTTAACGGCGACGGACTTTTGGATTTTGTTACCGGTAAACGGTTTTGGGCGCACGGTTCCAAAGGAGATAAAGAAACCAATGCTCCGGCTGTTCTCTATTGGTTTGAACTGAAACGCGACGGAAATGGCGGCGCAACATTTATTCCGCACAAAATCGACGCCGACAGCGGTGTCGGTACGCAAGTTACCGCTGTTGATTTGAATAACGATAAAACACCGGACGTTATTGTTTCAAACAAAAAAGGAACTTTTGTGTTCCTCAGCGAATAATTCCGAAAGATCATCACGCAATGTTCTTCGCAATTCACTGTTACGGCAACCGTTCAGCCTATGAAGGGTTGCTGTATGTATAAACACAAACGGTAATTTTGAAAACATTTATCGATCCGGTTTTGTTAAAAATCAGTTAAATATCCTGATAATTTCATCCGTGATACATGACAATAAATTTAACACAGAGGCGTTTCCCATGACCAATACTGAACTTGCTCATCCCCACGATTTACTTGTCAGGCGATTCCTCATAGAACCGGAATTGATGGCGGATCTGCTGACTTTTTACGTCAGGCAAACCAACGATCAAAAAATAATTCAATTGATTGATCTTATCCATTTGCGCTGTGAGTCGCCCATCAATATTGATACTGATTTAGTTGAAATGATTGGAGATTTACGGTTTTCCACCCATTTCAAAACAAGTCAACAACCCTCAACAGTGTTCCTGTTGTTCGAACATCAATCGACAATTGATAAACACTTTCGG
>JAITQV010000717.1 GCA_031288765.1 Planctomycetaceae bacterium | reverse complement strand
TATTAAAATTCGAGATAAATTTCCGTTATCCGCACTTTCCCAAAAATGAATAATTCGGAAAGCGGACTGAAAGTCTTTCGATTAAGATATTTTATCAGAGTTTTTGGGAAAGTACAGATGTTAAAAAACAAGACAATTTTGAAAGTTGTTTTATTTTGCAGCAGTTTAAGGCAAATTTATATCTTTTTTGGCAAACGCGCCGCTCGTTTGGGCGAATATGCCGCATATGTGGGCAACTGCGCCGTCTGGGGGCACAACTGCGCCGTCTGGGGCACAACTGCGCCGTCTGGGGGCACAACTGCGCCGCGCGGAGGCACAACTGCGCCGTCTGGGGGCACAACTGCGCCGCGCGGGGGCACAACTGCGCCGCGCAGAGGGGCAACTGCGCCGCGCAGAGGGGCAACTGCGCCGCTCAAAAAGATAGATATAAGTCTTTTGTGTTCAAGGTTTTGATGAATTGTTCCGTATTTTACGGGCGGTTGAATTTCAATTTGGGTAATATTCCAACGGAATCATTGTCCTTCTATATTAATATTGAACCTTACTATATTAATACTGAACCTTAACCCCAAAACCCCAAACCTCACATCCCTTGCACAACAGAATACGTTTCGCTGTTAAATTAGGGGGCTTTTGCCGGAGATTGCGGCGGCGGAAAACCCCAAATTTGCACACATCCCCCAATTTCCCCTCCCGAATCCCCCCTTGCAAGGCTGAATTTCAACAAGATAATAGTCGCTCTGTTCCCGTCTTGCTCACACTTTTGATTACTTCGTCCTTAACATTTGATTACTTTGTCTTTACGCTCATAAGGAGAAAACCGTGTACGAATCTGTTGCTGTTGTCGGAGCCACCGGAGCGGTCGGCACTATTATACTCGAACTTTTGGAAAAACGGAATTTTCCGTTCCAAACAATCAAATTCCTCGCTTCCAAACGCAGTGCCGGTAAAAAAATCAAATTTCTGGGCAAAACCTACTCCATCGAAGAACTGACGCCGGAGTCTTTTACCGGTGTTCAACTCGCAATTGCCAGCACGCCTGACGAAACCGCCCGTGATTTTGTACCGGAAGCCGTAAAACACGGTACTCTTGTTATCGACGAAAGCGGATATTGGCGTATGGACCCGGATGTCCCGCTTGTCATTCCCGAAGTCAACGCCGCCAGCTGTAAAAATGCAAAAAAAAGAATTATCTCAAGCCCAAACTGTTCCACAACACAATTAGTTGTTGCCGTTAAGCCGTTGCACGATTACGGCAGAGTAAAACGAATCATTGTTAGTACGTATCAGGCGGTCAGCGGTGCGGGGTTGGTCGGAATACGCGACCTCGAAGACGGAACACGGGCGGTATTGGAAGGCAAAAATTATCAGTACGAATGTTTTCCGTACCCAATCGCCTTCAACTGTATTCCGCAAATCGGTTCCGTCAAAGAAAAAGGTTACACTTCCGAAGAACTAAAACTTTTGTACGAAACACGAAAAATTTTAGGTGATGATTCGATTATGGTTTGTCCGACGGCGGTGCGTGTTCCGGTTGCCAACTGCCACAGCGAAAGTGTGCTGGTGGAAACGGAAAAGAAAATTACGGCGGAAAAGGCTCGTGAACTTTTCGCCGGTATGGAAGGAATTATTGTAATGGACGACGTTTCGAAAAAAGAATATCCGTTGCCCAATTTTTGTACCGGTCGGGATGAAGTGTTTGTCGGGCGGATTCGGGAAGACTTGTCAATGGAAAACGGTTTGGCGTTTTGGTGTGTGAGCGACAATCTCCGCAAAGGCGCCGCAACCAATGCCGTACAAATCGCCGAATATCTCCAACACAATATGTTGTAATCCGTACTTTCCCCGATTGCCGTGCAGTTTGTGTATTCTGCGGTTGATAAAACAGACATTTATATTTTTAAGTGTAATGAATATTCATGCCCGATACGTCAACCCAATCCACGAAAGTCCAATCCCCAAATCAAAAATCCGTACCTCCTCCCCTAAAACGATTCCGGCTGCCCGCAAACCTGCCGAATCTTTTCGTTTCCGTAATAGTTGTATTTTGTACGTTTTCCATTTTGGCGTTGGCATCATTCCATCTTCCGTTGACTTGGGACGAAGGAATAATGAATGAACGTTCCCAGAATTTATCGTGTTGGTTTCAACGAATTTTGCAACAGATTCCGGCGGTTCAAAAAATAATTCCGTTCTCCTCCAAACCGGAAAATATTCGTGAAACGGATTCTTTGGAATTGCTTTTTTCAACTTGGGGGTTGGAAAGTTATTGTTTCACAGAGGAAGGACATCCGCACTTTCCGGTAATTCTCAATGCTCTCGGACAAGCAACGGCTCCGGCGTTTTTACCGGAAATCGTACAATTCCGTTTTGGTTCGCTTATTTTCTTTTCGCTTATAATCGGGGCGGTTTTTTATCGTTTGCAACAAGAATTTGATTCAATAACAGCGTTTTTCGGTGTTGTTTCAATTTTATTGATTCCGCGTTTGTTTGCCCACGCACAAATTGCGGCGTATGATTCGGTATTGATCTCGGCATGGCTTTTGAGTTGGGCGTTTTTTCCGTACGCTTTGAAATCCGGTTGGGGAGCAATAGGGTTCGGCTGCGCTGTTGGTTTAACGATGGCGTCAAAATTTTCAGGTTGCGGTGTTTTATTGCCGCCGGTATTGTGGTTGGTCATTCGCTTGATAACAAACCGGTTTGTTTCCGTAGAAAACCGTTTACCCGTTTACATTTTACCGAAACGTATTTTCCTGACAACATTTTTCGCGCTGCTTATTTTTTGGCTATTCAATCCGCGCCTCTGGTTTACCCCAATAACCGGAATGTATCAATATTTTTATTTGAACACGCATCGGACACTCAATATTGCCGTACTTTTTTTCGGCGATATGTACGATTTAACATATTCATTGCCGTGGTATAATACACTTGCATGGCTGGTAATTACCGTACCGGTTGGAATTTTGGTTCTTTTTTTTATCGGTGTTATAACAATTATTCGCGATAAAAATAAACATTGGTCGGGTTTTTGGCTTTTTCTGAACATGTCGTCGTTGCTTTTTTTTCGGGCGTTGCCGGGCACACCGGTTCACGACGGAGTTCGGATGTTTGTTCCGGCGTTCCCGTTTTTGGCAATGATTGCCGGAATTGGAGCCGCTGCACTTTGGAACAATTCTTTTGGAAACAGAATATTTTACAACGGAATATCCGTAATCAAAAAATGTGAAAATGAAACATCCCGCAACGGAAACACAAAAATTAGAAAGAATTGTTTGTTTGCTCGATTAGCGGTTTTATTGATTTACGTTGCGGGTTTGTTCAACATATTTTGGTATGCTCCTCAATGGTTATCGTTTTATAATTTAGCGATTGGCGGTTTACCCGGAGCGGTTCGGGCGGGTATGGAACCGACCTATTATTGGGACGGTTTGGACGATGAAGTTCTCCAATGGCTCCGTAACAATACCAATTCCGGCGATAAAATTGCATTTAGTGTTCATTCTCCCGCAACACTTAATTTGTACTTTCATCTGAAAAACTTTCGGATTCCGTTTGAAGTTCCTTCCGCAACGGAAACATTTGATGATTTCAAATTGCGCGGTTTTCGATACTATATTCTCCAACGCCGTCCCAGCGGTGAATTTGAACGGGACAAGCAATTAATGAAGCATAAAAAACCGGTGTGGGTTAAGACAATCCGTAAAAACGGTTGGGGAGCATGGAATCTTAATGCCGTACCAATTATTGAGATTTACGAAATTTCGCATTGAATAAATCTACCGTTTTTGCCCATGCGGTTTCGACCAAAGGTGAAATCCGGCTCCAATCATATTGTTCTTCAACGAGCTTGCGTCCCGATTGAATCAATTGTGTACGTTTTTGGGAATCACGGAGCAATTCGATACAATTATCCGCGAATAACGCGGGAGTATCGGCAAGAACGATATTTTTATTGTTTTCGATATTTAATCCTTCGGCGCCGATTGTTGTTGAGAGGACTGGAATTTTTGCGGCAAACGCTTCGAGAATTTTGAGCCGTGAACCGCCGCCAATACGAAGCGGAACAATTGCCAGACATCCTTCTTTGAGCGGCAACCGGACATCGGAAATAGAACCGGTAAAATGTATCTGATTTGTTTGCAATTTTAGAAGTTTCTCCGGCGGGTTGCGTCCAATCACTGTTAATGTTACGGCGGGATTTTTTTTCAGAATCAAGGGAAAAATACTGCGAATAAACCAGCCAACCGCATCCTGATTCACAAACACATCCATCGAACCGCAATACACAAGATGATTGGGTTTTGGCGTATTCTCAATTTCGTCATACGCTGCAATCGTAACACCGTTGGGAATAATACAAAAATTGCCGAGTCCGAAATCATTGCGAAGCCGTTGAGCATCGTCATTGGAAACAACGGAAAGATAATCGGCTTTTTGATAATATTCTTTTTCAAAACGATAAAGTTTTTGAGCTTCGTGGATTCCGAGCATAATTTTGAACGGATTCCATGTTGTTTTTGCGAACCGTTGCCATGAAAGATATTCGACGTTATGCGTACAAATAAACTGCGGCAATGTGTTGATGTAAGAACCATAAACAGCATAATGAGACCATTCAATATGAACCAGATCAAAATGTTTTTTCCGAACAAGTTTTTGCAACGCCAATACATAATTGTTCGAAAAATGCCGCCGAACAGAAATGGGAAGCGGGTGAAATAAAGAAGGTACAACTCCCAAAAGAATTTTCGGAATGGAATTATAAATGGAAATTCGCGGTACGCCGGCAACTTCAAATCCGGCATCTTCCATTTTTCGGACATTTTCTTTTTCCGTTGCGGAATCGCAATGCGCCAGGTAAGTAATCCGATGTTGTTTGGCAAGAGGAGCGAGAAGTTGAAAGGTACGGATTGACTTCCCGGAATCGTGTACGGAAGGAAGCCATTCGTCAAGAACAAGAATATTCATTTTTTAAGGAAGAACGGTTTTAGCAAAGAGTTAATCGCAAATTGTTTCGTAAATATTCTATGGACTGCAATACTTTTGAGCCGCTTGCATCACTCGCTGCGATCAATTCTTCACAAATATTGAGTATCAATAAATCAGCAATATGTTTTACAGATTCTTTGGGGAAATTGTTCTTTGATTTGTCTTAACCGTTCAATATTTTTGATGTCGGTTTTAACGGAGCCGACATTCGCAATAATAGTTCCGCAACAAGTTTCGTTGATATTTGATAAACCGTAATTGCAAATTACATTCGATTGAGTACAAAAAACTTCAGCGCCATACAAAATAAATGAACGAATAATGTCTTCTTTGGGGTGTTTATAAATGTTACCATATCCAACGGAAACAACCGCATAATCAGTTCTTACATTTTCAAAGAACCACTTTGTATCTTCTTTGTTATCCGTAAATATTCCGCCATGATGCGGAACAGTCAAAATTTGTACAGCAAGTTTTCCGTTGTTTTGGAGTATTTGTTTCCACGCTTCAACCGGCACATCACCGGAAAAAATAATTTTTTGAGAACCGACATATAATGCAATTATTGCACAGGTATCATTTTTCTTTGATTCCATATTGGTAAGAAAATCGGGATACAAAACAGTAAGATGAATATCATTGTCCTTGTCAATAAAAATGTCGCTATTTATACCTGCCTCCAACCGCATTACTTGACTTTCATTAATAGAGCCGTCACCAATCGCTGCTTTTATATTCTTGTAAGTGCCGTTTTCATTCAAATGCCGATCATCCAGAAAAAAAACATGACGAATACGTTTCCGAAATATGTCAAAGATATTTTTTGCATCCCCAATATGATCGCTATCGTTATGCGAAAGAACAAGTGCTTCGATTGATCGTATATCAAGTTCTTTTAGCAACAGAAATAAAGGACTCATATTTCGTTTCCTTTTTCTTCCCGTATCAATAATGATAGCACGGTGTTCTCTCAGATGAATCAGTTGCGCCGTTCCTTGACCAACATTAACAAAATAACACGTTGCGGCATATTCGGAATTTTCCATTGTTTATTTCCAGATTGCAGATGGGGGCAGATTTTTGGTTGTCGGCAAAGAAGCAACAAACACTTCAATCTCTTTATCCGTATAATCCCGATAAGAAGTGGGAATAATAGAAGAAATTTCAAGGAGTTTATCGGTTTGATATTCCCGTAACATGTCCGCCCGAAAATATTCACCGGCTTTATACTGTAACAATTCCTTCGGACAATCGGCACAATCAACAATATCTCGGCTTTCATCAAGCCATTCAATCTCCCGTTTATTACTTGGGATATTTTTGTTTTCGATAATTTTTCCGGTTTGCTCGAAACTCACCGGCGTCCGTTTTCGATACCCCTGAATATCAACAATTTCCACAAATATTTTGTATAATTTATTTTCTTCTTCGGTACGTTCCCAATCGATTTTGTAATAAATATCCTGAAACTTCCGATGAAATTCGTACATCCAATTTTGTTTCGCATCATCTATTGTTGTTCCTTTTCCGCAAATGCCGGGCAAATCATCCGCAAAAAATAAATAAGGAAATTTTGTTTCCGATCCGGATTTTGAAACCGCCTTGATCGGTTTTTGCAGCGGATAAACATAAATTCCAAACCGAATTTCATCAATTTCTCTGTACTGTTGGAGATACTGTTGATTGATTTTTTCTTTTGCCCGTTCTTGTCCGAAACAGGTTGTATGTAATAATCTTTCCTGAGACATTGTATTCTTTTCCTTTTTGTTCTTTTAATTCAACACGAAACACACAGGGAAACTTTTTACTTTCCGTTAACGGTTTTATTTTTTTTTATTCCGGTATTTTTTGCTGGCGTGTTGCAGAAATTCGCGTTCTTCTTTGGTGAGTCCCGCTTCGCCGACTTTACCGTAACGACCAAGAATTTCATCGAGCTGTTTTTCAAATTCTTCGTCTTTTTCCGAAGTTGTTTGGTTGGCGGTTGTATTATTTTCTTTATGGAGATGTAATTTGGGTTTCCGTTTGAACATTTTACGGAAATTTTTTCCCAATTTGGCAAAACCGCCGGTAATTTTTAGGTTATATTGGGCGAACAATAGATAGTAAAGGAGCGCAAAACCTGCGCCGGCAAGGTGAGCGGTGTAGGCGATTCCGCCTTCGCCAATACCCGAAGCGCCGCCGGCATCCATAAAAACAATAATCAAACCGATTGCCCACATGGGCAGCGGCAGGATTCCCCAAAGTAAGAGTGTTTTGGTGGGATAGAAAAGCGCGTACAAAATGATAATACCCGTAACTCCGCCTGATGCTCCTAAAGCGCCTTTTTCGGGATTGAAAAAGGCTTGGAGAACTCCGCTGAAAATAATGGTTAAGAGATAAAACACGAGATATTCCGCACGTCCGAGCCGATTTTCTATATTTTCGCCGCGAAAAAAACCGGCGCCGCCGGGTCCCAAGCCGAGCATGATACCGTAACCAAACATTAACAATCCAATCATATTTCCGGCAATATGCCAGAAACTATGCGGAGAATGTGCAAAACCGGAAGTCAGGAATTTCCACCAAAGTTCGGGCGTATTCAATGTTCCCGGCGTAACTGCTAAAATTCCCGTAAGATAATTATCCGCAAAGAATAAGCCGTTGAGGAGCCAAAGCCCGATATTGACAATAATCAAACGTACAGTTATGGACATTGACAGATCTTTTCTGCGCGGGCGGACATAGCCGTCATCGTCGTAAGGTTCGTATCGGTTATAATCGCGGTCTTGAAATCCCATACCGGTTATGATATAAAAAATTTTCCGTTTGAATAAGTTTAATGGAGAAACCGGAAACAAAAACAAACCTCTTCCCGAAATTCGCGACAGGAAATTGTCGCTTCGAGACGGATGAAAGTCGGGCGTACACATGTATCAGCCGGAATTGACTTTGATCCACGATATAAGTTGACCTTCCAGCAAACTCGGATGAAGAGGCTTGTATGTTGAGAGATTATAAGAATTTCCATTGAAAAAACAAGGGCGTGATGAAAGTATTTTATGAAAAAGTGTTTAATTACCGGCGTGGGCGGATTTGTCGGGCGTCATTTATTGAGGTATTTTGACGAGGTTGAGGCGGGGGTTACTGAAGTTTTGGGGATAGACCTTCACCCCGAAACCGCAACCTTCACCCCGCAACGGTTTTCTTATCATTTTGAGCAGGCTGATTTGACGCAGCCGGAGCGGTTTATGGTGTTTGCCAAAGAGTTTGAGCCGGATTGGTTTATTCATCTTGCGGCGGAGAGTAGTGTGGCGGCGAGTTGGCGGGATCCGGATCGTTGTATCATGGACAACGGCAATATCATCTCTAACGTGCTTCGGTTTTTGAAATTACGTCCGATGAAACACCGGTCGGAATGCCGGATGTTGGCGGTGGGATCGTCGGAGGTGTATGGTTACAGGGAGGGCGTGAAATTATTGGAGGAATCGCAACCGAGACAACCCTGCAATCCGTATGCAATCAGCCGTTTATATCAGGAAGATCGGATTCGGTTGGATGTTCAATGGCAGAGGTTGAACATTGTTTCGACACGATCATTCAATCATACTGGTCCCGGACAAAGTGATCGGTTTGTTGTTCCGTCGTTTATTCGTCAATTGTGTGATGCCAAACAAAGCGGGCGGAAATCCGTCCGTCTCAAAACAGGCAATATCCAACTCATTCGGGATTTTTCTGATGTTCGTGATGTGGTGCGGGCATATCATCTTTTGCTTGAACACGGTAAAAACGGCGAAACATATAATGTTTGCAGTGGAAAAGGCATATCTCTTTCTAAGATTATTGAAATTCTTGGGGAAATTCTGGATTTGGAGGTAATGGTTGAGGTTGATCGGGGGTTGGTTCGTTCAAAGGAACCGCCTATTATGGTTGGCAGTACGGAAAAAATGTTCCGTGCAACAGGTTGGACACCGCGAATCTCTTTGGAACAAACGCTCCGCGATATGGTGAATAGCGGATAGTTGATAGTGGATAATTGATAGTGGATAGTGGAGGACGCAAGCGGATTTCCCGCCTAACGGCAATAATTCCGCTTGCGGTTTAGCCCGCAGGGCGTGATGTGTATAACTGGCGGTGAAACGCAACGCAACCGCCGGATCAGATAAGTTATTGTCCTAAGCCCTGCAAGGGCAAAATAAGCCAGCCCGCCGCAACACGGCGGGTTAAGATGCCCTCCAACAACTTCGCCCTGAAAGGGCAATCTA
>JAITQV010000675.1 GCA_031288765.1 Planctomycetaceae bacterium | reverse complement strand
AAATCAAAACGGAACATCATCAGCATCCGGCGGAATATCATAATAATCCTGCGGCGCCGCTTGAGAACGCGGAGGAGAAGTTGAAACCGGTCGGGAAGAAGAATAAGAAACATCTTCGCCTCGATTTCCGCCCCCACTCAACATGGACATTTTTTCGCCGATCACTTTTAGTTTCGAACGTTTCTGACCTTCCGATTCCCATGTATCGAGTTTCAAACGCCCTTCAATCAAAACCGGCGATCCTTTGGTCAGGTATTCGGCGGCGATTTCCGCTGTTCGTCCCCACAACGTGATATCGACAAACGTGACTTCGTCAACCCATTCTCCCGTCATACTTTTTCGACGGTCGTTGACGGCTAAACCAATATCGGTTACGGCAGTTCCCGAAGGAATATGACGTAATTCGGGAGTTCGTGTCAGATTCCCCAACAATATGACTCTATTGAAACTTGCCATGAATGATTCTCCAAAATGAAACAACAATAGGAAACATTTACTGTTATACTGTTATCAATAAAGATTCCGTACTATTGCCGCTTTACCTGCGGATGTTTTAATCTTTAATTTTAAGTTTTTAATCTTTAATACCGTCGGAATTATCCATACTTTCTTCTTCCAAAATTGTGGAAGCGGGTTGTTGGATTTCTTCCTGAGTCTGGTCAACTTGTTGCTCTCCGGCGTGTAAGTGTCCGGCGCGGGCATGTTCCACCAATGTCTCCACCAAACGCGGATCAACATGCAGAAAAAGAAATCGAATCACGCTTTCGCTCAATTGAAACTGGCGTGTCAATTCCTTAACCTTGAGTGAATCAATCCTAAGATAGGCGAGCCAATAGGTTCCGCGGCGATGTCCTTTAATCGGATAAGCCAGTTTCCGCTCATCCCAAAGCCGGCTGAGAAGAACTTCTCCTCCGAACTGTTCAATAATACGGGTTACCTGACCGGAAACATTGTCCGGTTCTTTGGCGTAAAGGTCAGAGTCGAAAATAAACAACCCTTCGTAAACGTTCTGTGTCATAATTTCGGGTTCCGGTTCGAGTTAAAATCGAGTTTATTTTTAGTTATATTTATTCATTGCTTCGGTAATACCGAAACGTAACCAACATTCAACAGCATCCGCCGCCTGTTTAAGTGTCAAATCCAAATCAATCCGTTCTTTTTCGGTGAAATTCATCAACACATAATCGGCGGCATCCATTTGACCGGGCGGCTGACCGATTCCGATTCGTAAACGCGGAATCTTTTCCGTTCCCAAAACACGCAACACATCGGCTAAACCTTTTTGTCCTCCGCTGCTGCCTTCGGTACGAAACCGGAGTTTGGTAAACGGCAAATTCAAATCATCACAAACAATCAAAATCTCCTCATTAGGAATTTTGTAAAATTTTGCGGCTTCTCCGACACTCAAACCGCTTCGGTTCATATAAGTTGTCGGGGCAAGCAACAAAACGGAATTTCCAAAATCATCTCGGACTTCAAGCAAATCGGCGTGAAACTTTGTTTTCGGGCGGCTTCCTGTTGTGTTAAACGACGACCGGTTTGCCAATTCCGCAAGGACTAAATAACCGGCATTGTGCCGGTTCAAGCGGTATTTGGCACCGGGGTTGCCGAGTCCGACAATTAATTTCATTCTTCTTTCGATTCTTCATCAGTCTTTTTACGCCCGATAACTTCCGGTTCTTTTTCGCCCGGTGTTGTTTCTTCTTCGGAAACTTCGACGGGCAGCGAACAACTCACAACGATTGTCGTTTCGTCGATCAAGGCTTTTGCCCCAACCGGCAATTCCAAATCGCTGACATGTAAGGTTTGATTAAATTCAAGGTGATTGATATTAACATCAATTTTTTCCGGCACGGCTGCGGCTTCGCATTCTAATTCGATGGAATGTAAAACGTGTTTAACCACACCGCCGTCTTTGGTTCCGGACGATTCGCCGCGTAATTCAATGGGAACCGTAACATGAACTTTTTCGTGTTCGCTAACTCGCGCAAAATCGACATGAAGAATTTGATTTCCCCATGTATTCCACTGAACCTCTTTAATAAACGCTTTTTCTTTAATATCGCCTTGCAGTTCGACGAATCGGTTACCATGACGAACAACAGTATCCAATTCTTCCGCTGAAAGTGTCAGGCTTTGCACTGCTTGTTTGTGACCATAAAGAACCGCCGGCACATTACCGGCGTTGCGTAACCGGCGATTCCGGCGTTTTCCGTGTGAATCACGAAGTTTCACGGTTATTGTGTGAATTTTAGCCATTTTCCGCTCCGAACCGTTTATTTATTGTGTTGATTCAAACCTGAATTTTGACAAATCAGGATGTTAAAAATTATTAAAAACATGAAAATCATTGAAAATCATGTTAAAAACCCCATGAAGATACAACATTGTGACTGATTTTTTTCTCTTTTCAAGCCCCCCTTTCGGGATTTTTTAATATTCTGCCGAAGAATAAAAAAAATAAGCGGAATAATTTATGAAATTACCGTAGAAAACAGTACCGTAGAAGAGTCAAAAAAACTTTTCCGCAAAAAAAATTCCTTCCCAAATTCCTTCCCATTTGATCGGATATTCAAAATTAGGTTTTTTATTTACGGAGATTTTTAAAAATATGGGGGGGTTTTCACAAAGTAATAAATACAGTATAAATAGAGACACTGTATTTGGTGAGACGCGGTTGTCCGCCGAATTAAATTTCTTAAATATTTAAGGAGACATAAAAAGATGAGCCAACAGAGAATTGATGTAAAGAAAGTCGCTGATATTACAATTGCGACGAGTCGGGATATGAAACTTAACGATGATCTTGTGATTCAGGAATGGGGTGATCAACTCCTTGCCCTTTTGGACGATCACGCCTGCCGAAAACTGTTGGTGAATTTCGAGCGGGTTCTTTTTATGTCCAGTTCTGCACTTCGGGCATTGATCACGTTGAATAAAAAAGCAAAAGAAGTGAAAGCCACATTGCTTCTTTGCGGGATAGACGACAATATCATGGAGGCATTTCGGATTACCCGACTCGACAACGTTTTTCAGATTAAGAAAAATGAAGATGAGGGAGTTCGTTCCTTTACGGTTGTTACGGACAAATAAAGGGATAGACCATAACCCGTTAATTTTACAAAGAGCCGGTGATATTGATATTTGTTAATGTTACCGGAGTGAATCTTTTCGGCTTCTAGGTTTTGGAGTGTAATACATGGATTCGGATGCCCGATTATGGAGTTGGTCGAAAGATTGCTCTTTTCCAAGCGACATGAAGATTGCTCATGATCTCATTGAGGAGGTTATGGAACAGGTTAAGTTGGGCGGTTGGAGTAATAAGGATGAGTTTGCTGTCAATATGGCATTGGAAGAAGCTCTTGTCAATGCCATTCAGCACGGTAACGGCTCCGATCCGGCGAAGCGGGTTCATTTTTCCTGCCGGTTAAACAGTCAGCGAATATACATACGTATTGAAGACGAGGGTTCCGGTTTTGACCCGAACGCGATTCCCGATCCGACTGATCCCGAACATCTTTTGGTAACTTCGGGGCGTGGAGTTTTTCTTATTAAGAGTTTTGTTTCGCGTGTAAAATGGAACGAAAGTGGAAATGTTCTCGAATTTGAAAAAGATCGCGAACATTAAAACACAAATCCCAAACAATCAACATTGTACAAATTCATTGTCGGCTAATGCCGACGCAACCGTTCGGCGAGAGGTTTTCACCCAACGGTTGCCTTTCTGATCCGTAGGTTGCGCTTCGCTCCGCTTACGGTTATGCACATCACACCCCTTGCGGGGTTAAGATTTCGGTTACCGTGCAGAAACCTATTGCCGACGCAACCATAGGTGAAAGCCTTTCGGCGAAGGGTTGCCTACCTATTGACATACTTTTAGAAAAAAATTTCGCTTACGACACTATTCATTCTCAACTAATTACAAGGTTTGTTTTACGAATTACTCAACAAAGGACTGAACAAATACTCGAAAAAGATTGGCTAACTTTATTCTTGCCCCCTAGACCTCCGGTTCTTTTCGACTAAACTATGCTTTATATAATTAGTAGTGTTGTTCGTGTGGTCAGAAATCCTGAGTTTCACACCACAAAATAATCGCCAATCCCGCCCAAATTGCATACTCTTCCAGACTGCCGCCACACCAACAACCCGAAAATTAAACCATTATCCCTATCAATTTGACGTTTTTTATCGGAACGAGCATTATGAACGATCCGTCTCTAAAAGCCGATTCGCCCAATGTGATTAAAGATGTTCTCGGATATCTGAATTTCTCTTCAGGAAATAGAGATATACGCTTTTTTCAAGCCCTGAACTCCCTTTACGCCCAACTGACACAACAAAATTCCCCGTCCGTGCCAGGTTCCGTAAAGCCCGCTGTTAATCACCCACAATCGGAACATTATGAAAAAAATTCTTTTCCGGCATTGAAAGTAATCGAATATCTGGAGCGGGAATTGCTTCTGTTATCGCAGGAATCGGAAGCGTTTCGGATTGAAGATCAAGCCGGTTTGGTTTTGCGCTTGATGCGGGAACATCTGTTAACCGCATACCGTAATTACCATTGCGATCTTTTATTTCACCAAACAGATGAACATCTCTTCAATGCGTTTTTTCTCGCTAAAGCGTTTGAAACCGTTTTGCAACAGGGAAGCCCCTGGACAGAAACCGAACGGATTGTCCGTGATACCATCTCCGACCTAAACGATTATATCGGTTATCGCCCCGTTCCAATCCTCGAAGGCGAAGAAAAACATCAACCTTATGAAAAAGAATGGGTTGCGCCGATTCCGCTTTATATCAACGGCATCGGAACCGCCTTCGGAAGATATCAGGCGGTTGTCGATCAGGCGTTGGCAACCTTACGCAATACTGATCCGCAAATCCTGTATGAAGCCTGTTTTGATGTGAAAAGACTTCAGGAACTCGTTCTCGATTCACGCGCCTACGACTTCGATCATCCCGTAAACCGAAAACCAAATTACCACTTCGGAATCTGGGACCCCAACTTAATCGATAAAGACGGATATTACAGCCGTTTCGTAATTCATCAGGTTACGGTGGACGGAATTTTGCGCCGCATCGAAAACGCTTACACCGGTGAATCCGAAGCAGCAACAATTCCCGTTGACGAACTCCTCTACGAAGCAGGAGCGGTTTTAGCCGGAACAATGTTAATGGGTTCCGGTGTTTGCGGCGATACGCCCCATACTTACAGCTCGGAAACTTCGTTGACTGATTTGATGCCGCTTATTGCCGGATATCGCGACCGGTTTTACGAACAATTACTGGAAAAAATTCCCGATAAAATGAAACCGCGCATTCAGGCGGAAAAACAACGGCTCTTCCAACCGTTTGGCGGTTGCCGTCAGGATTTGAACCGGCAATTGGCGAAACGCCGTGCCGACCAACTCCAGCGAATGCATCTTGCCCGAATTTTCGCACGAATGGGATATTCCGAAGCCGCCCAACACCAAACGGAAATCATTTCGGTTGCTTCCGCCCGAATGTTGACTCAAATTGATTGCCTGATTACAGAGGCTCATCTGCGAATTGATCACGAAAAATTAGAGGAAGCAGCGGAAAATTTACCGAAAATCGAAGAACTTATTCGGCGCGGAATTAATTGCGGAGCAATTGTCGATCCGTGGACAATTCTTGGTTTCGGCGCTACGTTCAGTCTGTTTCACACGGTTGAAAATTCCATTCACGATCATCGTGTGGACGATTTAATCAACTTGCTGGAAGAAATATTTGATCTTTACAGCCGGCTTCAGAAGGAAGCGGCGGCAGCGGGGAATGGTAATTTACAAGCCGATCTTTCGGACAAAATGAGTGATTTGGCTGGTTGGTGGGATCAATACGGCAGTACGGAGGTTTCCGGTTTGGAAAGTTTTTCCGGCGTGGAGGCGTGGGAATCCGCCACTGTCGTTTCCACAGCGTTGGCGGTGTGGTATAAAGCCGGAACCGCTGCCGGTGATGTGGCGTTTTGGAATCGGCATGTTGATCGATTCAAATCAACCAAAGCCTACGTCTTGCTGGCGGAAGCCTTGCTCGATCAGCAAGACCCCGTCGCCTCAATGGCTCTGATGATGCACTGGCTAAGCAATTCGGAAAAAATCCCGTTGACCGAAGGCGATTATACTTTCCACTCCATCGCACTGCGTTGGATGGAACAACTCTGGAAATCCCCGACAAACACAGAGGAAAATGGAAATACGGGAAAAACATCGGATTCGACACCAAACTCCGCCGCTTCATTCGCTCCGAAAAAGGAAAAACCGCCGTTATCGCCGCTGGAACGTTGGACACACACAAAAAAGTTTTTTGATTTTACGGAAGCCAACGCCGACGATTACTGGCATGTTCCCGATATTGAGTTGAGTGATGATCTGTTCGAAAACGACGAAAGAACCGGTCAGCAACCTTCACGGAAACCGCGAAAGAAAAAACCGCGTGATCCGATGTTGGGTGATTCTCTTGACAATGTTGATGATGACGACATCTTTGGGAAATTGGACGAATTATTTCCTCCGGGCGATGAAACATTTCATCCGAAGGATTCTATTTACGGAGCGGCTTATGAAGGCGTAACCTATCAGGACACAACAGATGACGGCATTGACGATTCCCTAATGGATGCGCCGAACCCGTCGGGATTCAACGACGATGATGATTTTGAGATTGTTGCGGAAACGGAACGCATCAGTGAACGGTTGACATTTATAGTAACAATGTCAAAACTCTGGAAGTATGTTACGGAGAAAATTGCCGGACTGAAACCGGCGGAACTGAGTAAGGAATTGAATCAGGATATTATACAATATTTGGATTCGTGGCTTTCACAAATTGTTAATTATTGTAATGGGTTGGATGAGTTGCTTCGTAGGGCGTCTGCGTACAGGGTTCCGCCGCCGCGCGGAACAACGGATTCTCTTTTGGAATATGACCGGCACCGCGGAACAAAAGAGATTTTACTTGACCGGATTATCTGGACTCATGTTGAAGTTTGTGATGCTAAAATGATTTTGGAATCGTATCTTGGTTCTCAACATTGGCATAACATTACCGAAACGTGGCAAAAAGCGGTTCTTGAAGTGAATTATGCGATTTTCCACAATGATATTAAAACGGTACGGAAACTTTGGCAGCCGATGCTTCGGACGTTGTCGCGGGAAACTATTTTGTATGTTCCGACATCGCGCGGCGGTGCCGCTTCGAACATTGTCCGTTGCCGTTGTATTCAGCAGGCGATTATGCGGTTGATGGAATATGCGCCGCGTTTGGGGCTTCTGGCGGAATCGTTTCGGATACTCGAAACAATTCAGGAAATGGAAGAGATGAATACAATCAATCCCGGTTCCATTACGGAATTTGACCGGCTTGTTGAAACGGTAACGCGGGCGATTACGAAATGTGTTGCGATTTCTTCCAAAAAGTGGCGGTTTACCAAGTCGTCCGGTTCGGAGTCAAATTCGCAAAATGTTGCTTTGGTGGAATATATGGAACGGATTATCGAACAGCTTCTTGCGAGTTGGCTTTCCCACAGCCGCCAAATCCGTATTTCACCGATTGAATCGATTGTTGACCGGACTTATTGGGACGAAATTAAGCAGTTTATTCAGCGTTACGGACACGACATTTTTACGCAACAAAATATGGGATTCGGCAATCTTCGGGCGATGTTGCATCAGGGGGTGGGCAATTATCTTCGTTCGCTCCAGAAGATCAAGCGGGACGAAGGCGAAGTGGAGATGGCGGCGAAATTGCTTGAAGACATTGAAAACAAACATATTGATTGGGAAACAGCGGTTTCGCGGCTGGAAATTATTTTTGAATCGATTGCGGAAAATTATTCGGAATACGTTGATTATAATAGTACGACAACTCATTCGGATCATGGTGAAAAGCTTTATATGTTGTTGGACATGCTTCGGGTGCAGATGGGTTATGAGCGGATTTCGTGGAATCTTAAGCCGGTGTATTGGGTTCATGATGCGATGATACGTGCGGGATGTGATGATGCGGCGTTGTTGTGGGAACGGGCGGTGGCGCGGCGAAGCGTCAATGCCGCCGAAGAACATTTACGAAGTTACACACGGTTAAGCGAAAAATATGGGATGTGGTTACCGAGTGTTCATGAACGGCTTCAGGAGCGTTTTGTGCGGCCTTTGCAGATTGATCGGATGTGTGGTCTTGTTCCGAAAGCCGTAAGGCAGATTCGTGAAGACGGTACGCAAACCGCATTCAAGGAATTGTATGAACAGATTGAGAATTTTGCGAAGGAGCCAATGGGGGTTGGTTTTGAAATGCCGGAATGGTTAACGGCGTTACAGGAGGAGGTGATGTCAACGCGGACGGACGTAATTGAAGAGGAAAAAGACAAGGAGGTTTTTAGTTCTGCTCCGCATTTTGAACAAGTTTGTATTACACGTCCTCAGCTCGAAAAAATACTCGAAGCTTTAATAAATAAAAAAGAACGATTTTGAGTATGCTGTGCCTAAAACAATATCAATCAACCGGCATTTTTTTATTCTAAGCCCAAAGAGCAGGATTAGTGGAAAGTGGTGAGTGTCGCAAGCGGAATTTTTTTCTAAAAGTATGTCAACAAGAGGTAGGCAATCGCTCGCCGAATGATCGCTTGCCGATAGGTAACCGAAACATCCAACATTACATAAAATTCAGGGCCGGCTGATGCCGACGCAACTCTTATTATACATTACACGGCGAGTAAGTTCTGTTTTTTGAAGAGTTGGAATTTTAGGGACATCCTTTTTTCCAACTCGATTCTGTATTTTGTTGGCGTATTTTCTATACTTTTCACGTATTAAAAGAGCAATTTCAAAACGTGGAAAGTATATCAACTATCCACTATTAACTAAATGGTTGCCCACCTTGTGAATTGTAAATCGTAAAATGGGCAATGGAACGAGCGGAATTCCGCGGAATTTTGCGCCGTTGGGACTCCGTGAATAGAAATTCCATGGAATTTTTCGACTTTGGGACTCCGTGAGCAGAAATTCCATGGAATTTTGCACCGTTGGGACTCCGTGAACAGAAATTCCATGGAATTTTTCGCCCCTGGGACTCCGTGAACAGAAATTCCATGGAATTTTGCGACTTTGGGACTCCGTGAACAGAAATTCCATGGAATTTTGCGCCGTTGGGACTCCGGGAACAGAAATTCCATGGAATTTTGCGCCCCTGGGACTCCGGGACGAGAAATTCCGTTCGTTCCGTTGCCCATTTTACGATTTACAATTCAAAAGGTAGGCAATCGTTCGCCGAACGATTGCGCCGGCGTTAGCCGACAAATTTTTGTTTCCACACGGCAATCGGAATCTTAACCCCGCAAGGGGTGTGATGTGCATAACCGGCGGTGAAGCGCAGCGCAACCGCCGGATCAGAATCCCCAATACCA
>JAITQV010000203.1 GCA_031288765.1 Planctomycetaceae bacterium | reverse complement strand
TATTCCGTAATCATTGATGACGAAACCGAACCGGAAAAAAAAGAAGAGAAAAAAGAATCTTCCAGCCAACCGTAACACCAATGAATTACTCCATGAAATGTAATTGTCTATTTTATTTAACCACAGAATACACGAAATACACGGACATTGTAATAGTAGTAATGTTTACGTACAACTTCAAGGTTCGTTTATTTATAGAGAATTAGGACACAAAAATGTTTTTTTGTTATTGTATTCATTTTGTATCCTCAAAAAATAAACATGCGATCTTGTCAATTGACGAATTTCCGTGTGTTCCGTGTATTCAACGGTTCATAAATAGACCATGAGTTCGCAGATGTTTTTCATACGGAATTGTCGGGGTTATCGGGATTTTATTTTACAATATTCTATTATTGTAATATTCTGTTTTATCAACTAATTTGCCGAATTGAACATTTTTTTGCAGCGCACTATGGAGGCGTTGCAGATATTCTGTTCGCGGGATTTCAATTGCTCCGAGACTTGCCGTATGATCATTGATCACTTGAATATCGAAAAGCGTATATCCTTGTTTTTTCAGGTGTCCGGCAAGAGCAACCAAGGCAACTTTTGAAGCGTCCCGTTCCAAATGGAACATTGACTCCGCTTCAAAAAAACCCTGAATTGCCGTACCGTAAATACCGCCCACCAAACAACCGTTCCGCCGGACTTCAATACTGTGACCAAAACCAAGCCGATGAAGTTCTGTGTAGGCATTGATCATTTCCGGCGTAATCCATGTTCCTTTGGATTGATGCGCCTTGGCACAACCGCTGATAACTCCGTGAAAATCCGTATCGGCGGTTATTTGAAACCGTCCGCTGCGGCAAGTTCGCACCAAACGGCGGGAAATATAAAACCGGTCAAACTCAAAAATACAACGCGGATCAACCGAAAACCAACCAAGAATCGTTTTTACTTTACCGTTATTGTACTCATATTCAAAGGGCCAAGGAAAAATTCCATGAACAAACGCATCCACCAACCAATCCGGCTGCAACATTCCGCCGACACCAATTAAACCATCACTGTCTGCTTCGTTGACATTGGGAAAAATTTTTGACGGTGAAAACGGTGTTAGAATTTCAGACGCAGGAATTTTACTTATTTCATTGATTGGCTGACTCATTTCTGTAATTTGAGATGATTTACCGATTTTACGGCTTACACACTATAATTGCCGAAGATTGTAAGACATATTCTATCGGGGTTTATTCTTTTTTCAATAGAATCAGCATTTCGGAATTGATACGTTATTAGTGAATAAATTCGCTTGCGTCTTCAACTATTAACTATTCACTACAAACTATTAACTAATTTGTGCTCCCTTATTCCCTTAATCAAAAGGAAATCTTAAAATTAAAGACCAAGATCAGAAGAGAAATTGAATTTAACTTATGTTTATGATTAAATATATGATTAAATAATTGTATATTTCAGTGGAATTTTTCTATTTGCTATATGAATATGAATGTAAATGTGAATATGATCAGGTATATTGTGCGTTATGGAGCCATGCGGGTTTTGGGGGTTTTCGCCTATCCCGAACCCACAGAGTTTCAACACGGTCAACACGTGATTGTTCGGACGGTACGCGGTCAGGAATTGGGGACGGTTCTTTGTCAGGCAACACCGGAATCACTTGCGGAACTGAAAGGGGAATGGATTGAAGACCGCGTGATTCGCCCCATGACGGAAGCGGATGAGCTGGAACAGCGGCGAATACGAGCGGGTGAAAAAGAGGAATTTATCCGTTGCCGCAATATTATTCGCAAGATGGAAATTACGATGGAGTTGGTGCGTATGGAACACATTTTCGGCGGAGAGCGGATTATCGTGTATTATGTTGCGGAGGGGCGGGTTGATTTTCGGGAGTTGGTCAAAGTTCTTGCTTCGGAATTTCAAACCCGTATCGAAATGCGTCAAATCGGAGTTCGTGATGAAACGAAATTGTTAGCCGATTTCGGCGAGTGCGGCAAGGAGGTTTGTTGTAACCGGTACTTAACGGAAATGCCGCCGGTTTCCATGAAAATGGCAAAACTCCAAAAAGCAACTCTCGATCCCAATAAAATTTCAGGGCGTTGCGGACGTTTGAAATGCTGTCTTCGTTACGAATACGATCATTACATCGAAACGCAAAAAGAATTACCGGCAATCGGCTGCCGTGTCAGCACGAATGAAGGTGAGGGAAAAGTGGTTGGTCAGGAAATTTTAGCACGAAAAGTTATTGTTGAGATCACGGATCACGGGCGTAAACTGTATTGTCCCAAGTCATTGCAAATTATTGGCTTTGACCCGCCCGATACAACACAAAATGATATTGCCGATGTAGGGGGGTGATAACATTCGCCCATTTAATATTCGTCCATTTATTTTTTCCAACACAACAAGGAATTGTATTATGCAACGTGCGGTTGTTCTTCTTTCTGGGGGGCTGGATTCTACAACGGCTGCGGCTGTTGCCAAATCTGAGGGAAACGAGCTTTTTGCGTTAACGGTTGATTACAATCAGCGGCATCGTGTGGAGTTATTGGCGGCGTGTCGTGTTGCGGCGCGGCTTGGGGTTTCGCGTCATTTGGTGATACCGGTTGATTTACGGCTTTTTGGCGGCAGTTCTTTGACCGGCGATCTTACGGTTCCCAAAGATACTGTTGCGGAAAATATCGGACTTCATATTCCCAATACATACGTTCCGGCGCGAAACACTATTTTTCTTTCGCTGGCGTTGGCTTTGGCGGAAACTTCCAACGCCTCAAAAATTTATATTGGAGTTTCGCAAGTT
Organism: Planctomycetaceae bacterium; assembly: GCA_031288765.1. Classification (GTDB taxonomy): domain Bacteria; phylum Planctomycetota; class Planctomycetia; order Pirellulales; family Thermoguttaceae; genus WRKP01. The sequence continues at coordinate 1,243 of JAITQV010000203.1, read as the reverse complement.
GATTACAGTGGTTATCCTGATTGCCGACCGGAATTTTTGTCCGCTTTTTCAACACTGGCAAATCTTGCGACGAAAATGGGAGTTGAAAATTCCGATTCTCAACATCGGATTTCTATTGAAGCGCCGTTGATGATGCTTAGCAAAACGGAAACAATTCGTCTTGGTGTTTCGCTTGGTGTTGATTATTCGTTAACGCATACATGTTACGATCCTTCCGCAACAGGTTTAGCGTGCGGGCATTGCGAATCCTGTTTGTTGCGATTAAAAGCCTTTGCCGAACTCGGTATTCCTGATCCGATTCAATACGGTTCTTAGAATGAACGGAAAACGCAACTGTTAGTTTTACCAACCACAGAAAACACAATAGGGATAATTAATTAGAACAGTAATTTCATTACTATTTTATTTGTTAATTTAGATTCAAAAAGGAGTCTTAAAATTATGTCATTTCACAAATCAATAAATCATATTGAAGAGTGTCAAAAAATAATATCATTTTTAAAGGCTGAAAACTTAAATGATTTCGCCGATCAACTTGATTGTTCAATAAGATACAGTAGTACTGGTTTAGAGATTGTATTTACTATGTTTGGTATATTAGAGAGTGTGAAAGATTCCGGTCAAGTACAATCTTTGGAAACACGAAAATTAATTGATTTTTTAATAAATGATTTGAAAAAAAGGGGGGCGTTATATCGTTTCGATAATATAAAAGAGATAAATCTATTCATAAATTGCTTGCATACATACTATGATCAATGATTAATCTTTAAGAGTTTGGTGGTGCGTCGTTGAAATAGCTTAAAATTACCGGTACGATAACAGAATAAGGGACGAATTTTTAGGAAGTGCTACAAGAAATGAAATAAATTATCGTTTCTTTAATATTCAAAAATCAATAAAATTGTTCTAATTTCTATTATCATCTGGACAAACGTAGTGTTTAGAATATTTTTTTGGAATTGTACTACATAGTACAGACGCGATAATATTCCTTGTTATTTCCTTCCCAAGAGATATCCTGTACCTTATCAATAAATTCAACTGGAAGTACAGAATAGTGATAGGCATCATCGCCCACTTGAAAAAAGATAAGCTGAAAACCATTGGCTTTAAGTTTTAAGTCGATTGCTTCAAAAAGTTTTAGGATATAGTCACCACGTTTCAATGTATCGAAATCAAGTTCGGATTCAAACTCATCGATATCCCATTCAAAATCAGTACACCAATGGCGTTGTAACAT
>JAITQV010000522.1 GCA_031288765.1 Planctomycetaceae bacterium | reverse complement strand
ACCGGAACCTGATCTGAACAATGGAGATAAGGTTCGGCAATCAGATCATAAATTGCCGCTTGCTCCAAAAAAGGGAGAATTCCCGTTTGAGGTGAAAAACCGGCAGCGAAGGGACATCTTCCACAACCTTGCCGCTTTCCGGTTGGTTTTGGAAATTCGTTATGCGAATCGTAAAAATTATGATTTGCCAACGCAACCTGTTTTAAATTGTTTGAACATTGGATTCTTCTTGCTGCTTCTCTTGCCATCTGAACGGCAGGAAGCAGTAAACCAACCAGAACTCCGATGATTGCAATAACCACCAAAAGCTCAACAAGAGTAAAAGCAGTAAAAGAAGCGCTCTTATTCTTGCGCAGACCCCCCCCCCTGCCTATTTTAACATTTGCCTTTCCTGCGGAAAAATAAATTCCGAGGAAAACGCCAAACAACACACCAAAAACACCCACAAAATCTAACAAACTTGTCATTAACATAGTATCCCCTTTCTTTAAGGAAATGTTGAAATGAGTTTTTTTCCCGTTTGCTCCGCCGGAAGGAATTTTGCCGTTTCCTTCCAAACTCCAAAAGTTTGGCTGGCAAAATTTAAGTTTCCTAATTAAAACAGATTTTAAGATTCCAACAATAGGGGGCAGCCAAAAAAATTTGAGAAAAAAATAAAAAAATGGTAATCTCCCCCAAATTTCCCGCAAATTCCTCAAAAAAAATATTTTTTTTAAGTGAAAAATTTATGAAAATGTAGGAAAACAAATGAGGAAAATCTCGGATAAATCAAAAAACGGCGGAAATATTTCAGCGGTTTTATTTTTTTCCGACAGGCAACCGCACGGGAAACCGATTACCCAATCCCTCGAAGACAAACTTTTAGCAAAATATCCATTAAAATATTGTGATTTTAATAGTGTTGCCGTGATTTGTTTGGGGAGTAACTTTGATTTTGCGCTGTTCCTGGTAAGATGAGTGCGGAATAATAGCGGAATAATATGAGTCTGTTTTTAAAAATCCATAAAGAATTAAAGGATATTTTTTAATTCATTACAAAGGAAGTTAACGGCACCAATGTAAATTGGAGTTACACCTTAAAGCGTAAAATGAACGGTAAAACGATTTATTTTCTCGGCAAACTGGCGGCATCGAATCGTAAAGAAGCTGCGAAAACAGTACAGCGTTTGGGCGGAAAAGTTGCTCAAAAATTAACACCAAAAGTACAAATTGTGGTTGTTGGTGAAGGCGATATTCTGTCTCAAAATTGGAACCTCTGGAACGATCAACTCGATGCCGCAACACAGGAAGCCTTCGAAGCCGGTTCACTTGAAATCGTCTCCGAAACATTTTTTTGGGATCAGTACGGCGGCACTCAACATGCGAAAGATTTACCCAAAATGTATTACACGCCGTCGATGCTTGCGGAATTAACCGGTGTGCCGGTTTCGGTAATCCGCCAACTCCAAAAACGGCAATTGATTATTCCGGTTCGGCAGGTTTATCGACTGGCTTATTTTGATACCGAAAGTATTTTACCGCTCAAAATTGTTCGGAACATGTTCGATGCCGGATTGACAATGAACGCTGTTACGGATCGATTGCACAAAATCAAACGGAATTTACCTGCCGGACAGACGGATGTTCAAATTGCCGGTCGTGATGTCGTTTTTATGACGGAAAAAGGTCTTGTCAATCAGGACGGTCAACGGTGTTTTTCGTTTCTTGTTGAAGACGAACCGGTTTCGGCTCCGCAACGTGAGCCGTTGGCAATTCTCGAATCTGTGCTGGAACCCAATACCGCCGAACAAAATAATTTTGAAACACTTTACGAAACGGCAGGGGCATTGGAACTGGCGGGAAATTTTCAAGGGGCTATTGATTTGTACCGCACGGTTTTGGCTGCCGGAGAACCGAATCCGCAAATTCATTTTCAGATTGCGGAACTTCTGTATCGGCTGGGCGATTTGACGGCGGCTCGCGAACGGTATTTCATGGCAATTGAACTTGACGAAACTTTTGTCGAAGCGCGTGCGAATCTTGGTTGTGTTTTGGCGGAACTTGGCAATGATGAACTTGCCGCTGCCGCGTTTCGCGGAGCATTAAAATATCATCCTGATTATGCTGAAGTCCGGTTTCATCTTGGTATGTTACTGAAACGGGTTGGGCTTACAGAAGAAGCCGAAGAACATTTTCGTATCTTTCTCGAACTCATGCCCAATTCGCCCTGGAAAGAACAAATCTCAAAATAATCGGTACTGTCTATTTTATTAACCACAAAATACACGGAACACACGGAAATTAGTAAGTTGATAAGATCACAAGTTTATTTTTTAGGATACAAAATAAATACAATAACAAAAAATATTTTTGTGTCCTATTCTCTATAAATAAACAAACCGTGAATTTGTACGTAAACATTATTACTATTACTAATCTCCATGTGTTCTGTGTATTCTGTGGTTAATAAAAACAGAAAGTTACATTTATTTTCCGGTGAAAGCCTCACCGCAAACCAAGACGGAAAAGATGATCACGAAGTGCGGTATCTTCCGACAATCCTGTTTTGATTCGTTCAATCATGTGCCGAATTGTTGCCGGATCGCGATTGCCGAAATATTTTGCGATTTCTTTTTGTTGTTGACCGGTTTGCCGCCACGCCAGATAAACCGCAATACTTCGTGCCAATGCGGTCGTTTTGGAACGGGAACTTCCCCGCAAATCGGTAAGTTTCAAAGAAAAATGTTTCGCGGTTTTTTTGGCAATAGTATCCACAGCGGGGCGTACGGTTTTCAAACGGTTTCGAAGAAAGAGTTGCCAAGAAGCGGAATTGATTTTTGTATCAGCGGCAACCGATTCGAAATACATTTGGGCAAAAGTTCCGTACAACGCGGGAATTGAAACCGGCAATACTTCGGCTGCCGAATCCAACTCGGAATCAGGAAGCGAAACACGAAACGCTGTTGCCAACTCACGCAAAAATCGCTTCCGAACCGCAAGACCGGGAAGAAAAACCGGAATTGTTGTTCCGCCAATGAGTCTTGCGGTAAGTGTTTCGGAAAAAGTTCCGTTTTCTGCCGGATAATCGGTTGTTGTAAAAACTGCGGTTCCGCCGTTGAGGACAAGAGCATCCAAGGTGTGACGCAATTCATCTTGCGCCCAAGGTTTATCATGTAATTGATCCAAATCGTCAATCAACAGCAAATCCGCGTTACGATATCGGCGGCGGAAATCATCTGTTGTTCGTGTATCGAGCGATTCCGTGAACAATCGTGCAAAATCGATTGCCGGCAAGAGAAAAGCATGACATTTGGAGTTTGAAATTTTGTGATTTTTCCGCCACGAATTCCAAATACCTTGCAAGAGATGTGAACGCCCGGAACCAACCGCCCCATAAAACAACAACGGTAAACGATCTCGCGGCAAATTACCTTCGATAGCCCATTGAACAACCGGTTCCAGAACATAGTTTTCGGGACCGATCATGAACCCTCGTTGCGGTGCGGGAAAAACCGCATGGGATAAGGTGGAATTTTCGTACTCTAACGGTTTGCCCGGAAATGGAATAAAACGAATTTCGCCCAAACTCATGGCTTAAAATGTGGAATACGGAAATGACAACACCTATAAATCCAAACACGATACACTAAAATCAACACACTATTGATAAACCGGAAACATACCGGTATTGATGAGAAGAACATTCGCAAGTTGTTTTTCAATCATCTTTTAATATTTTATCGAAAGCGATTGTAATATTCAAGCCTGCA
>JAITQV010000508.1 GCA_031288765.1 Planctomycetaceae bacterium | reverse complement strand
ATGGATATGCTGCTTAAAGAATTTCAAAAATTCTGGCGCCGTCATTCGGAAATTTGGGAAACGAAATTGGATTATACCGAAGCCTTTCCGCATCTTTTATTGATGGCTTTTTTGCAACGTATTACCAACAGCGAAGGACGTATTGAGCGTGAATATGCCGCCGGACGCGGACGTATGGATTTACTGGTAGAGTTTGGCGGCAAGAAGTATATTTTGGAGATTAAACTGATACGCGATTATATTTCGCCGGAATTGGTTAAAGAAGAAGGTCTTACACAGATTCGTTCTTACCGCGACAAATATGATCCGTCGATTCCTTGTTATTTAATTATTTTTGACCGCCGTTCGGAAGGCAAAAAATCGACATGGGAACAACGTATTCAATGGAATACCGAAGACGATGTTACGGTTGTAGGATGTTGACGGCGAATAGGTACATATTGAATGTACATTAATTTGATTACTGATGAAAACATAAAACAGCGGTGTTTATTGTTTTAGTATTTTTTACATTATTTATTTAGAACCATGACAAAGACATTGTATTCACGGACTATTGAAACTCCGCGTCGTGAGGCGGGTTACCGACCTGTCGCCGAGCGGTTGAAACATTATTACGAATTTCGGATTCCGTTTGAACCGGCTGAAATTACGGAACAAGCGGGACGTTGTATGACCTGCGGGATTCCGTTTTGTCATAACGCCGGTTGTCCGATCGGCAATCCGATTCCCGAAACAAATACGCTGATTGCGGAAGGTCGGCTGCGTGACGCTTGTAATTTATTACATGTGCACGATAATTTTCCCGAATTTACCGGACGTCTTTGTCCGGCGTTATGTGAGGCGTCGTGTGTTCACGGAATCAACGGTGAAGCGGTTACGATTCGGCAGCTTGAATTGGAAATCACCGAATTGGGTTGGAAGGAAGGCTGGATTGTTCCGCAACCGCCTGCAATAAAAACGAACCGCCGTGTTGCGGTTATTGGCAGCGGTCCGGCAGGGCTTACCGTGTCCCAACAGCTTGCCCGTGCCGGTCATAGTGTTATTGTGTACGAAAAGTCGGATATTCCCGGCGGTATTTTGCGGTACGGTATTCCTGATTTCAAATTGGAAAAACACGTTATTGACCGGAGGCTTCAGCAACTGCTGAATGAAGGAATCCATTTTGAGACCAATGTCTCTGTCGGTAACGACATTTCACCGCAATATCTGAAACGTCAGTTCGATGCGGTTGTTTTGACCGGCGGAGCGATGGAACCGCGTGACTTGAATGTTCCGGGTCGAGAAACGCCGGGGATTTATTTTGCGATGGATTATCTTATTGCGTCCAATTTAGCCGTCAAAGCAGAGGAACGGAGTACGATTGATGTTGTCGGTAAAAATGTTGTGATTCTTGGCGGCGGCGATACCGGAGCGGATTGTCTTGGTGTTGCGCTTAGGCAGGGAGCGGCAAGTGTTGTCCAGTTTGAAATTCTGCCGAAACCGCCGGAAGGTTTCAATCCGGCGACACCTTGGCCTCGTTGGCAACAGATTTTACGTACAGGAACGTCCCACAAAGAAGGCGGATCACGGCGTTGGAATGTGTCCGCAAAACAATTTTTGAGCAAAAATAATCGGTTATGCGGCGTCGAAGCTGTTGAAGTGGAATGGCAAAATGGTAAACCGATTGAAAAACCGGAGAGTGTATTTTGTGTTGATGCTGATATTGTGTTGCTGGCGCTTGGATTTGTTCATCCCAAACACGATTTATTGTTGAGTTTACTCGAAGTCGAATTGGATGCACGCGGGAATGTTAAGGTTGATCCGGCGACCATGATGACCAACCAATCCGGTATTTTTGCCGCAGGCGATATGCAAAGCGGAGCGTCGTTGGTTGTCCGGTGTATTCAAGGCGGAAGACTGGCTGCCCGCGGTGTTGACGAATACTTGATGGGAACAAGCGATTTAATAGTTGTTCCGTCAATATGACAACACGGAAAGTTATTGTGCAAAAACAATGTTTTTCGGAAACCCAAAAAACAGACCCCAAAGAGGAACCTTGTCTTTGTAATTGTCTATTTTATTAACCGCAGAAAAGTCCGCAGATGACGCAGATTTTTGCAAGGAAACAATTTACCATACGTTTGGGCAAATTCCGATGAAATATTACTGAAAATCTACATCTGTGAAAATCCGTGTAATCTGCGGACTATTTTTTATTTGTTTTGTTTGTTGGGAAATGCGGTATTTTTGTAATATTTCAGCGGTTTTATTTTTTTCCGGCGGTCAACCGCCCAAAAATCAATTACCGGTATTATGAACTTCCCAAACCACAGAAAATTAACTATGAACCCCAAAAATATCGCAAAATGGAGAACTCCAACGACCAATCGGAGAACTCCAAACGTCAATTGGAGAACTCCAAACGCCAATTGGAGAACTCCAAACGCCAATTGGAGAACTCCAAATACCAATTGGAGAACTCCAAACGCCAATTGGAGAACTCCAAATGCTAATTGGAGAACTCCATTTCCCGCATTTTGCACGTCCAAACGCTTCAAAAAAAATACAAATTCGCCAAAAATTGCCGCAAAATAATACAATTCGGTCAAATTTTCCATTCTATTCAACCATTTGTTTTCAAATTAACATTGAGTGCAAGTCGGCTAACGCCAACGTAATCGCTCGGCGAGGGGCTTTCACCCAACGGTTGCCTACATTTTGTTGTAATTGTCTATTTTATTAACCACAGAATACACGGAACACACGGAAATTAGTAAATTGATAAAATCACAAGTTCATTTTTTGAGGATACAAAATGAATACAATAACAAAAAAACATTTTTGCGTCCTAATTCTTTATAAAAAAACCAACCTTGAAGTTGTATATAAACATTATTACTATTACAATTTCCGTGTATTTCGCGTATTCAGCGGTTAATAAATAGACAATTACCTTTTGTCGGCAAACTTCCGTAAGTTGCGCTGTGCTTCATCGCCGGTTATGCACATTCCGCTCTGCGGGCTTAGGAAATTAGGAAATAATGTTATGCTTATGAGTTTTTCAACAATTCCGCTCGTCCAGCCCCAACGCTCCGTAATTCCTTGGTGGAAACGGTTCGGAACGTTTTGTTACCGCCTTTGGGACGATTT
>JAITQV010000478.1 GCA_031288765.1 Planctomycetaceae bacterium | reverse complement strand
CTACCTAATCCTGCCCCCCCCCCCAGGTTTACCAGGCTTTCCCATTTTAACATTGGAAATTTCTCAAAAAAATTCCCCAAAACCACAATAAAACATTTAACAAAATTTTCCATTGTAAATCTCCTTTGATATTACAAGGTTAACATTGAATTATCACTGCAACCGTTCACCAAAAAACGCACGGCAAAAACAAAACCGGTTGCAAATTCAATAACACCCATTGTAACCCGCCTCCCAAAAATCTACAAGGGGGAATATTCAAATTTTCGGATTTTCTCATATCTTCTCATATTTTTTTAGATTTTCTTCAAAGTTGATTCCGATTTTTCTATTTTTCCCAAAAAATTTTTGTTCTAAGCCCGCAGCAACCGTTCGCCTATCAACTAATATGTTGCCCTTTCAGGGCGTTAAATTTATATGTATCCCTTATTCGTAGGGCGTTGCCCTACGCTACTGATGAAGGGCTTTCAGCCCTAGACAATCGAAACATCCAATATTGTACAAATTCACGGTCGGCTATCGCCGACGCAATCATGGGTGAAAACCCTTCGGCGAACGATTGCCTACCTTATGGTTATAAAATTTTAAGAAAAAATTCCGCTGAAATATTACCTTATTTTTTGTTTTTATTTATAAGAATCTCCTACGAAGATTTATGATTTGTTTGGCTTACAGATAAATCCTATAAATCACAAAAATCACTCCGAAACGAAAAGTTCCTCATAACGCCGGAGAACAGTTTCCATCGAGAAAAATTTTTGAACATGTTCCCGATTTCTGTTTCCTAATTGTTCCGCCAAACCGGAATTTGTTGCAAGTGTTAAAATTCGTTCCGCCATTGTCTTACGATCACCAAACCGGCAAGTTTGATTGGCTGCGTTTTCGCCCAGTAATTCCGAAATCCCCTCAACCTCCGCCGCCACAACAGGAAGACCAACACTCATCGCCTGAAGAATAATATTCGGCATCCCCTCCCAACGCGACGGTAAAACCAATATTTTCGATGTTGCAAGAAGTTCCAAAACATCCAAACGCCAACCCAAAAATTTGATACGGTTACGAACCGAATCATAATATTTACCGTGCAAAATATTTATCAAACGGTTGTAATCTTCGCCGTCGCCGACGATCCAACATTCCCAATCCGGCAACTGTTCCAGCCAATCCGGTGCCGTTTCCAAAAACCAATCAAGTCCCTTTTGATACGTTAAACGTCCGATAAAAATAACACGGTTCGATTTTTCCTCCGGCGTTTTGTTGTTCGGCATAACGTCAATGCCGTTGGGAATCACAACAATTTTCTCCTTCGGCAAACGACCAACCGTTTCCGTAAATTCGGCAACCGAATAACTAACACAAATATTTTTTTCAACCCATTGATTCGTCCAACGATCAAAAAGTAAATGCCATCCGGCTTTTTTTTCCGCAACACGAATCCCCGAAAAGATATGTTTAATCCCCGCAGAACGGGCAGCCAACCTGCCAAGAAAATTGGCGTGAAAAAGATACGATAAAAAAATTGCCGGTTGTTGTTCCTTTAATAATTTCCGCAACCGGAAAAAACCTGCCGGAAATGAAAGCAAACCTTTCATATTGAGAAATTGTACGGGAATTTCCGCCGCTTCAAGGATTGGCACGCAAGACTTGGATTGACAATCAGGCGGCGGTTGAAGCGAATAAACAGTAACTGAAAAACGTGTCTTGTCAAGCCGAACCGCCAACTCACACATCGCCCGTTCCGCTCCGCCAATGTTTAATTCCGTAATACAAAATGCCAGCTTCACCGGAAAAGAAAACATTATAATTAATAGTTAATAAAATAGTTAATAACGCCTTGTTGGTAAAACTTTGACCATAACCATTGACAAAGAACCGGAAACAATAGACAATAAAGAACAATAACGTTTACCAATATTTCATTGGATTCTTTCGCCAATGCAATACTTCATTGCAATACCTCATTGGTTTTGTTTTATTGGATTTATTGTCAACACTTTTTTATTGTTAACACTTTCCGGCTCTTTGTCAATTCCCTGATGTTATCCCATTACGATTATGAACTTCCGTCCGACCTGATTGCACAAACTCCGTTACGAAATCGGTCGGATGCCCGGTTGTTGGTTGTTGACCGAAAGACCGGAAAATTTCAGCATTTACATGTTTATGATTTGCCGTCGCTGCTCGAACCAAACGATTGTGTTGTGGTGAACGACACCAAAGTTTTGCCGGCGCGGTTGGTGGGAACCCGTACAAAAACCGGCGGATGTTGGGAAGGACTTTTTCTCGGTTTCGATTCAAACCGGCTTTGGAAAATTATCGGCAAAACACGCGGAAAAATTCAAACCGGTGAATTTGTACAATTACAAACACCGGAAGGACATGTCGGTTTTTCATTGGAATTTGGTACGAAATTGAATGACGGTTCCTGGATTGTTAAACCGCAAACGGAAAAAACTTCGTTGGCGGCGTTGGAACAAGTCGGCTGGGTTCCGATTCCGCCGTATATTCGTAACGGACGAATGCTTCCCGAAGACAAAGAATCATATCAGACTGTTTACGCTTCAAAACCCGGAGCGGTTGCCGCGCCAACCGCCGGATTGCATTTTACACCGCAACTCTTCAACGCCGTCAAACAACAAGGAATTACGATTGTTCCTGTAACATTACATGTCGGTATGGGAACATTCAAACCAATTACTGTTGAAAATATTCACGAACACCCAATGCACGCCGAATGGTGTTTGTTACCGGAATCAACCGGTGCGGCGCTTCAGCATTGCAAAGTTACAGGCGGCAGAATTATTGCTGTCGGAACAACTTCTGTGCGTGTTTTGGAATCGGCTCCCGATTTGAAACCGTTTGAGGGAGAAACGTCTTTGTTTATTCATCCGCCTTATCAATTCAGGAATGTTGATGTGTTATTAACGAATTTTCATTTGCCGAAATCAACGCTGTTAATTTTAGTACGCACTTTTGGCGGTGATGAACTGATTCGGGAAGCGTACAATGAAGCCGTTCGGAAAAAATACCGCTTTTTCAGTTACGGCGATGCAATGTTGATTTGCTGACGAAACAACAATCCCATGCCGTAAGATCATGTTTGTGTTTTTATTTATAAAAATCCCCTGCGGAAATCACAATATTTCAGCGAAATATTACAAAAAAGAAATGGTTTTAAATAGCCCAAATACAATATAATAACAATAAATGTTTTTATGTATCAAGATGAGATATTGTCAATTAGAACAGGAAACCCTGTAATACCAACAACTCGTTTTGGTTGGTACATCCCCGAATTGTCTATTACGGTATATCTCTATTTTGGGGATGTCATGAATAAAAATCTTCTTCGGATAGCAACAACGAATCCTTGTCAAACTAATGTTTGTGATATTTCCAAAATAAAAATACCATTTTTTAAAGAAAAACATACACAATGCTTAAAATATGATTACAGTAAATCTGTCGGGGGCGAACACTTTGAAATTATTATACCAAAATATAATTATTGTATTTATTCTCAATGGTATAAGGATCATCGTATCACTAAATCATCATTTACAGAATGGATAGATATTATACGTTCACTATCTATCAACCATGATACACTTGATTTTATTAAGAAAAATGGTAAACCGCCGTTATTATCATACAGTGATAATATGAATCTGGCAGAATCAGATGGTATTTTACCGTATCTAATAGAATCCGTTAATGTTCCTTATATTGTCTCGAACGAAATCAAAATGCCTCTTGAATGTCTGATGGTTGCCGCTGATGTTAGGTTGGGGGTTTTGAGTAATAATTTTTATGAGCTAGAACCTCACGAAAAGAAATATGTATTTACCAGAAGTGGTACTCATAATGCTCAGTACTGGAACATTCCAATCAACATTCCATTTTTTTGGGGAACTTCACCGGAAAGTTGGGAGCCGTTGATTCTTTATTTTGATATAAATAACGATCGATTAGACCTCATTAATTCTATTTTCTCTGGTATGGAATTTTATATTGATTATATTGATACGATCAAACGTGGAATAAACATTCTGGATCAAGTCATTTTACTGGGGTATCACTTTTTCGATACAAATGCCTCTACACTTTTTTTATTCTCTTCAGACTGGAATGATTTGGCTCTAAGAACACTAAATACCATGCAAGAATCCGGTGTCCAAATTTTACATCATGCAAATATAC
>JAITQV010000466.1 GCA_031288765.1 Planctomycetaceae bacterium | reverse complement strand
GGTACCTTTTGTCAATTGGTAGATACCTTTTCGTTAAAATCAGGCGATTATACTCCGTAATTTCAACAAACCAATATCTTTTTCAACGCTGAATACGCTAAAAAACGCGGAAATTTGCGAAAACCGTTTGCGTCTTTCCGCGAACATTCCGCGTTTTCCGCATTTAAAATCCTCTTTTATATTTTTTTGAACACGGAAAACACAAAATTACACGGAAATTCGCGGAAACCGTTAGCGTCTTTCCGCGAACATTCCGCGTCTTCCGTGTTTAAAATCCTCTTTTATCTTTTTTTGAACACGGAATACACGAAATTACACGGAAATTTGCTGAAACCGTTTGCGTCTTTCCACGAACATTCCGCGTTTTCCTCGTTTTAAATACGTATTGATTAGCATTGACCATTTATTCTTTAACATTTGGCAAGAAATCATTGATTTTGGGTATCTACTCAGTGATTTGTCGGACAATCGCAAAGACAAACCTCCTTCTCAACCTAATTTGTCCGAACCCTTGTTCGCCGAACAAGAATCCGGTGCTTGCGGTGCAACATCCCCCATAAGAAAAGAATAAAACGCAAGAAGAATCGCCCCGCAAACAAGCATGGAATCGGCAATATTGAAATTCGGCCAGGGGTAAGAACCCAACATCACAAGAATCCAATCACGAACAGCATACACCGGTTCGCCGTTGCCCCAATGCAAACCGTGTAAACCAAGCCGATCATAAAGATTCCCGATAATCCCCGCAACAATCAGCCCCAATACAATAATCAGAAACCGGCTTTTCCACGCAGAATGAATCACCCAAATCAATATCCCAATCAAAAAAACAAACGAAAGCAATGTAAGCCAAAAGATTTGCCCTTGCCCCATTCCGAACAAGGCTCCTTGGTTCAAACTCGTCTGAAACCCCAAAACATCCCCCAAAATCCAATAAATTCCGGCAAGCTCCGGCTCTTCCACCAAACGGTAAGTCCCGGGCATTCCGATTTTCCGAAATACCATATCTTTCGATCCCAAATCAGCAACAATCCCTATTCCCGCAATCACAACAAAAAACAAAATACGAACAATAAAACGAAAAGAAAATACGGATATTTCAATTCGCTGTTCCGAAGTGTTGATGTTGGCGGAATGGGCGGAAATATCGGTTTTATTTTGGTGTTCACTAAAAATTTTCATGGGTTGAACGGAAAACAATGTGATGATATTGTGTGCGGATTTAAGAGTTCCAATAGGGTGATTATAACCGTTCGCGCTCATTTCCAAAAGAGAGGCAACCGTTGTAGTTAATAACTGATAGTGAATAGCTAATAGTTCGCAAGCGGATTAAATATGTTGCAGCAATAATTCCGCTTGCGTCCTCCACTATTAACTGTTCACTATTAGTTATTAACTACAAAGGTTGTTTTGTTAGGAAATCGGGTTAAAATAAGATCTGTCTCGTGTCCTTGTTATGAATGACCGGCAAAAAACTCCAAAAAATAAATGAATCGGAAAATTTTCATTATCGGTTGTTCCCGCAATTAACAATTTACGAACATGACAAATTACGAATATGACAAAATCTCTTTTTTATTCTGAAACGGCAATCGGACGAATCGGGTTGGTTGAAAACGGCAAAGCGATTACCGATATATTTTTTCGTTCGGGAAAAAAACCGTCCGATGTCAAAGAGCGCAACACGCCCTTACTTCGCCGTGCCGCCCGGCAAATCAAGGAATATCTGAACGGTCAACGGGCAGAGTTTGAACTTCCTTTACAACCGGAAGGTACGGAATTTCAGTTGGCTGTTTGGAAAGCGTTACAAACGATTCCTTACGGTGAAACAAGAAGTTATCGGGATATTGCGGAACAAATCGGTTATTCCAAAGCGTGCCGCGCTGTCGGTATGGCGAATCACCGGAATCCGATTACAATTATTATTCCTTGTCATCGTGTTATTGGTGCGGACGGTTCTTTAACCGGTTACGGCGGCGGTCTCCAATTGAAACAACAACTCCTCAACCTCGAAAAAGATAATCAAATCAAATTTTAGTCACAAATTCCTAACAATGAGAGAATTTAACATTGCCGGACCTTGCAATAGCGAGGAACATTACATGATTGATGCATCCACACGATTAACCGGTGTGGAGCAGTTGATCGACAGTAAAAAGTATTTTGTGATTCACGCCGCACGTCAAAGCGGGAAAACAACTTATCTCCGAGATTTGACCCAAAGACTCAATGCCGGAGATAACTATTATGTGTTGTATTGTTCGTTGGAAGGTGTACAAAATATTATTGATCCGGAAAAAGGAATACCGGCGGTGGTACGGACGTTGAAGGCATTTATGAAATACACCGCTCTTCCTCATGTTGACCAATTCGCTTTGAATGTCGATTATACGGATTATACCAATGTCTTAACAACCTCCTTAACGGATTACTGTGTTTTACTCGATAAACCATTGGTTGTTTTTTTTGACGAAGCGGACTGTTTAAGCGAACACACTTTGATTTCTTTTTTACGTCAATTACGTAACGGCTATAATAATCGCAGCACTACACCTTTTGTCCGTTCCATCGCGCTTGTGGGTATGCGTAATATTCGCGACTATAAAGCAAAAGTTCGTCCCGACAGTGAATCACTAGGAAGTTCAAGCCCATTCAATATTGTTACCAAATCATATACTTTGCAGAATTTTACGCAAGATGAAATCGTAACTCTTTACCGGCAACACACCGACGCAACAGGACAAATTTTTAACGACAACGCGATAAATCTAGTATTTGACCAGACGCAAGGGCAACCTTGGTTAGTGAATGCAATTGCGCGCGAGGTGATTGTGGAAATATTGCAATCGGATTATTCTAAACCCGTTACGGCGGAATTGGTACACGATGCGATTCAAAATATTATTCTCAATCGTCCAACGCATATTGATAGCCTGCTTGAACGGTTGAAAGAAGAACGTGTACGCAAGGTGATCGAACCGATGATTCTTGGAGATGAATATTTTGACCGAGAGTCGGATGATTTTTTGTACACACGAGATTTAGGATTGATTCGAGTTGTTAATTCGAGAATAGAACCTTCAACACCAATCTATGCCGAAGTGATTATTCGCCGATTGTCTTCGATCGCGCAGGAAAAGTTACAGGATCCGCATTATCCGTATAACATACAGCGTTATTTGAAAAACGGACGTATGGATGTAGATTCTTTAATGTGTGATTTTCAACAATTTTGGCGAGTGAACAGCGGTATGTTACAAGATTGTTATCGTAAATATGAATATAAAGAGTCCGTACCGCATCTGGTTTTGATGGCATTTTTGCAACGTGTGATCAATGGCGGCGGTGAAGTAAGACGTGAAATGGCGGCGGGTTCTGGTCGTCTTGATCTTTATTTGCTTTATCAAGATCAAAAATATCCCATTGAAGTGAAACTCCATCGTGGAGATCAATATCTTGACAAAGGTTTCCAACAGACAACCCGTTACCTGGATATTCTTGGTTGTAACGAAGGTTGGCTTGTTGTTTTTGATCGACGCGAGAAGATCACATGGGAGGATAAAATTTTCATGAAAAAAGAAATAACGGACGGGAAAACAATTACAATCGTGGGTGTATAAATTTGGTTTGGTTTAAAATTTTATGTCAGGCAATACATAAAGGATTTGATGCAACAAGTTTTTCCGATAGTATGAACGGCTTGAAAATTACAAATTTTATAAGATT